>JAITHM010000067.1 GCA_031279965.1 Spirochaetaceae bacterium | reverse complement strand
CGCGCCCCCTCACCCAGGAAAGGCTCCACGACAGTGGCGGGCGCTTCGCGCCCGCTTACCCAGAAAAGGCCGTGCGAAGCAGAACCCGCGCAAGGGATAGAAGCGGAAAGCCCGCAGCCCCGCGAAGCGGGGCGAGGACTTGCAGCGGATAGCCCGGTCTGCCTGCCAAAGGCAGGCGGATGCGCCCAAATAGAGAGTGGGGCATTTTTATAAGGTGGTGTAAATGCTCCGTTTTTGCTATGATGGCGGCGAGGTACTGTGATGGGTGATCCCAAAGGTTTTTTAAAAGTTCGGCGCAAAGTTTCCGGTTATCGTCCTATTGAGGAACGGATAAACGATTATAGCGAAGTTGAACAGCAGCTTGATGATGCAGAACGCCGCGCGCAAGCGAGCCGGTGCATGGACTGCGGCGTACCATTTTGTCATTGGGCATGCCCTATGGCAAATGTAATGCCCGAAGTTCAAGATAGATTGTATCGTGGCGATTGGCCAGGTGCGTGGGCTCTTCTTCAAGATACAACCCCTTTTCCAGAATTTACCGGACGGGTTTGTCCGGCGCTATGCGAAGCGTCCTGTGTGCTTGGCGCAAATGACGAGCCGGTTACCTGCCGTCAGAATGAGCTTGCTGTTATTGAAAAAGCTTTTGAGCTTGGACTTGTACGCCCCCATCCGCCTGCACGGCGTAACGGTAAGCGTGTTGCCATAGTCGGCGGCGGCCCGGCAGGGCTTTCTGCGGCGTATTATCTTAACCGGCAGGGCTTTGCCGTAACGGTTTTCGAGGCAGATGTGCGTCCTGGCGGCTATTTACGCTACGGCATCCCTAATTTTAAGCTTGATAAAAGCTTTATTGACCGCCGCCTTGCTCTTATGGAAACGGAAGGTATTGAATTCAAGACAGAATGCTGTGTTGGCACGGGACGTTTCGCTTTCGGCACGCATACTGCACGGAACATAATCGATGCGAAAACGCTTGAATCATCATTTGATCTTGTTTTACTTACCATCGGTGCACGTGAACCGCGCGATCTTACCATTCCTGGCCGGGAGTTGGGCGGCATTGTACAGGCGCTTGATTTTCTTTCTCTGCAAAATCGCGCGCTGGCTGGTGAAAAAAGCGCATTTGAACCAATAACCGCATACGGAAAGAATGTACTCGTCATTGGCGGTGGAGATACCGGTGCGGATTGTGTAGGCACAGCAAACCGCCAGGGAGCTGTTAAAGTTACTCAAATCGAAGTTATGCCTCAGCCGCCAGAACACCGTCCGCCTTCGCAGCCCTGGCCGTTGTGGCCAACGGTCTTCAAGACGACAAGTTCCCATCAAGAGGGTTGCGAACGGCTGTGGGCGGTAAATACGCTGTCATTTTCCGGGGATGGCGGGAAAGTCAAAACGGTGCATGTTTGCCAGGTTCAGTGGATTACCGGCACAGACCGTCCGTCGATGAAAGAAGTTGAAGGTTCTCAATTTGATATTGAAGCTGATCTGGTGCTTTTAGCGATGGGCTTTACTCATGTTGTGCAAGATGGAATTGTCGCGGATTTAGGACTTGAAACCGATGGGCGCGGTAATATTCGCACAGAAGGGAGCTTTCATACCTCGAATCCGAAAGTCTGGGCGGCGGGAGACTCGCGTAATGGAGCTAGTCTGGTTGTTCGCGCCATGGCCGACGGAAAAGCCGCCGCCGCTGCCATCGAACGCGCCTTGTAAAAAATGAGCGTGGACAGAGAAAAAGAGCTCGTCCGGCAGTCTGCGCCGGTGAATGTCATCCGGTGCGAAAGCATGACGGTGGCATCTGCTGCGGAAAATTTTCTTCAAAGTGATTTTTGGGGGCGCTTTAAGGAACGTTTTGGTTGGAAGGCTATTCCGGTAACTGTCGAATGGCCCCTGTTCGGCGGTGCACCGCAGATAACGGCACTGCTTGTGTTGTACCGGAAACTTGCTCCGGCTATCTCCATTGCCTATGTTCCCTGGGGGCCGCAGCTTCCCTGTGGCAATTTTTGTAGCAATGCAGAGCGCGGTGCGGCGCTTGGGAAATTGGCACGGCAGCTTAAAGTCTGCCTTCCCCGCGATACAGTGTTCATCCGTTTTGACCCGCCGTGGGAAGCGGCGCACGATGATAAAGATCAATGCATCACGGGGATGAAACCCGCCGCCGCAATTCAAGCACCGGACACAGTGATCGTGAATCTTCGTGAAAATGAGGAAACCCTTTTAGCCGGCATGAAGCCAAAGACGCGGTATAATATACGGCTTGCCGAACGGAATGTAACGGTTACCCGTCCCGGCGCGGCGGCGCTGGATGTTTTTTACGCGCTGCTTCAGGAAACGGCCGTACGGGATGGCATTGCCCTCCACGGTAGTGCCTATTACCGGGCGCTCTTTGAAGAGGCAGAAAACGCCGCACAAAGAGAGCCGTTTTCGCAGGACAAGACGAATCAACAACGGGCAGCACAGACTGCTGTTGTTCACCTCTATCTTGCAGAACATGAAGGCGATGTGATTGCCGGCATCATCACATTGTGGTACAAAAATACGGCCACCTATTTATATGGGGCGTCTGCGAGCAGGAAGCGTAATTTGATGGCGCCTTACGCACTGCAATGGCAGGCGATGCGTGATGCAAAAGCAGCCGGATGCCTTTCCTACGACCTTTTTGGAATACCGCCCAATGCTGATCCCAACCATCCGATGGCGGGGTTGTACCGCTTCAAAACCGGGTTTGGCGGCGCAATCGTCCACCGGGCGGCAAGCCAGGATTATCCGTGCAAACTGTTTCTGTATAGGCTTTTTCGCACCGCCGAAACTGCGCGAAAATTACTGCGTGACCGCAAAAAACGCACAACAAGGAAACAACGCGGTGAGTGATTTTTTTGCCAGCGATGATATCGTTAAAGACTATGACACTGTAATTGTACGGCGTATTTGGTCGTATATAAAAAAATACAAGGGCCTTGTTGTACTTACCGCGATTTCGCTTATCATCTCGACAGCAGGAGAACTTGCCGTTCCAGTAATGGAAAAGCACCTTATTGATGAAGCGATAATCCCCGGCGATTTCGACAAAATTACCGTTATATGCATGGCTCTTCTTGGCGTACTGTGTGCCGTATTTGCCGCTTCTTTTGTGCAAACATGGTCATCGTCGCTTACCGGGCAACTTGTTATGGAAGATCTGCGTGTAGAGCTGTTCCGCAAAACACTCTTTCAGTCTACAACATTTCTTTCCCGCCATCCGGTTGGCCGTATCGTAAACCGGCTTACCGGCGATGTTGAAACAATCAACGAATTTTTTACAACGGTTGTTGTTGCCTTTCTCAAAGATTTTTCAATCATTGCCGGCGTGCTGGTAACACTGCTTGTGCTCTCGCCGGTTCTTGCGCTTGTTGTACTCGCCTGTCTGCCCGCCGTTGTTCTGGTGAGCATGCTAAGCCGGGTGCGTGCCCGCGATGCTTTTCGCCGACAGCGCACCGCGTCCTCTGCAATAAACGCATATCTTTCAGAACGTATTTCTGGCATAGGCATTGTTCAGCTTTTCCGGGGTGAAAAAAAAAGCCGCGCTGAATATGCCCAGCGTAATGATGAACTTCTCCATGCAAATCTTGCCGAAATCTTGGTGCTTGCCACATTTCGCCCCATCGTTGAGTTTCTTTCGATACTGACGACAGCGGCGGTGATCGGCGTTGGCGCAAACCTTCTGCTTAATCTTGAACTTTCACTTGGTGTACTTATTGCGTTTATCAATCTGATTGCGATGTTTTTTGCGCCGGTTATGGACATTTCTGAAAAATATACGATTTTACAGCAGGCCATGGCCGGCAGCGAACGGGTGTTTCAACTGCTCGATACCAACGAAATGATTACTGATACTGCACTGCCCCATGAACAGGCAATTACCGGCGTTATCGAATTTAAGAATGTGGTATTCAGCTATAAACAGGGGGAACCTGTTTTGAAAGAACTGTCGTTTAAAGTTGAACGCGGAGAAAAGGCAGCCATTGTAGGATATACCGGCGCAGGCAAAACAACGATTACTAATATTCTTACACGATTGTGGGACATTGATTCAGGGGTGATCATGCTTGATGGCATGAACATTAAAGACATACCGCTTGCTACATTGCGCCGCGGTGTGTTGCCAGTATTACAAGATGTGTTTCTCTTTTCCGGAACGATAGCTGAAAACATCAGTCTTGGACTGCCGCTGGAACGGGCGCAGATTGAAGAGGCGGCACGCTCTGTGCATGCACACGAATTTATTTCGAAATTACCTGATGGCTATGACACAATGCTTTCTGAAGGAGCAACAAATATTTCATCTGGGCAGCGGCAATTGTTAAGTTTTGCGCGCGTCATTGCCAATAATCCGGCGGTTGTTGTTTTGGACGAGGCAACAAGTTCTGTTGATACAGAAACAGAGCGTCTTATTGAATTGGGCATTGAAACAATGCTTGCCGGACGCACTTCGCTGGTTATCGCTCATCGTCTTTCTACAATACGCAACGCTCACCGTATCCTTGTGCTGTCAAACGGCGTCCTTCTTGAAGAAGGTACTCACGAAACTCTTTTTGCACAAAACGGTCTCTACGCACACCTCTACCGTCTCCAGGCAGATACCGGCGAATAGTGCAAAGTGATAGCGTTTTGAGCGTAGTCGTCCTAGCAACTACGCTGAACGGCAGCAAGGTAGTATAAATTACAAAGGCTCTGGTATACTTGCGCTGTGGAGGCTATTTGTGGAACACATCGAAACTGTTGTAAAAAATCTTCACCCGTTGGAGGTAAAAATCATACGCGCCTATTCGGTAGATAGTGAACTGAGTGTCGAGAAGATTGAACGCGACCTTGAATTTAAGGCGGGAAACGGAAATCAAGCGCTATCCTGGCTTGCAGCGAAGCAGCTTGTTACCGAAAAACGGCGTGAAACAGCCCTATCATACGAAATAACAGCATTAGGACGACTTTGGAAAGAACAAGGCAGTCCTGAAGAGCGTATTTTAAAGCTTATTCAACATAAAAATGGCCTTACACTTCCTGAAATTGCGGGAAATCTTCAAATTTCGCCCAAAGATGCTGGAAGCGCTTTTGGAAATCTTGCAAAACTGAATGTTCTTGCTCTTGATGATGCCAAAAAAGTTACTTTAACACTGCCGAAAGATCAGCTTGTTGACGGCCGTCCAGCATCCGGTGCGGCGGCGGTGTATCTTGGCGCACTCCGCGTATTGCTCGACAAAGGGGCGGTAGCCCCTATTGCCGCGGCGGAATTATCTGGTGACGAACAGAAAATCATGCTGCAAATTGCAAAAAAGCGCGGCGCCGCTGATGCGCCCTTCCGTATTGTCGAGCGTGAAACGGTCATCTGGACACTTTCACCAGATCGGGATGAGCTTGCAAAGGCACTTGAGCACGCAGGCATAAGCGGCAACGAGACCGGCGCACTCACTGCCGAAATGCTTGAAACAGGTTCGTGGAAGGGGATGCAGTTTCGCGCCTATAATGTGCAGGTGCCGCCCTCGCGGCTGCTTGCCGGAAGAACCAATGCCTATGCGCAGTTTCTCGAACACACAAAAGACAAGCTTGTCTCGCTGGGTTTTGAAGAATTTGACGGCCCTCTGGTTGAAACTGAGTTTTGGAATTGCGATGCGCTCTTTATGCCGCAATTCCATTCCGCACGGGATATTCATGATGTATATCATGTGACCGAACCGGACGAAGCGGCTTCTATCGAAGAACCCTGGCTTACCAACATTGCCGCCGCGCATGAAAATGGCGGAGCTACAGGAAGCCGGGGGTGGAACTATACGTTTGACCGCTCCATGACACGGCGGCTTATTCTGCGCAGCCAGGGAACAGTAATGTCGGCAAAAACCTTGCCACATGCAAAAATTCCTGGCAAATATTTTGGGATACTCCGGTGTTTCCGCTACGATAAAGTGGATGCAACGCATCTTTCTGATTTTTATCAAACTGAAGGAATTGTGCTGGGTGAAGATGTAAACCTTTGCACGCTGCTTGGTATGCTGGAAATGTTTGCCGTTGAAGTTGCCGGAGCAAAAGACGTAAAGTATGTGCCTGGCTACTTTCCATTTACAGAACCTTCAATCGAAGTGCATATCAAACATCCTGATCTCGGCTGGTTTGAACTGGGCGGTTCGGGGATTTTTCGGCCCGAAGTAACCGAATCACTGGGCGTTCATGTTCCTGTTGCCGCCTGGGGTATCGGTATAGACCGCATGGCGTTAATGGCGCTGGGGCTTTCTGACCTGCGTGATCTTTTTAGCTGCGATATTGAAGCGGTGCGAATGAGGCGATCTTGACAGAGGGCACACTTTAAGGAGAAACTACACCATGAGCACGGCGATTTTACACGATGCCGATTTTCTGCCCACAGAATATAAAGAATCGGCATTAAATCTTTTTCGTGAAGGAGCAGGTCTTGATGCCATTAAGAAATATGCTCAGTTGCTCGGTGTAGAATCTGCTTATGAACGGAATTTCTCTTCAGACACGGAATTCCAAGGGCTCTTACAGCATTTTCACAAAAACAGTTCATTGCTTATCGCAAAAACATGGGTTGATAAAGCCGATAAAATCCGCAAAGAAAAGATTGGGGCGCGAATTCAAACGTTTGTTACGAAAGCCGGAGCCGGTAATTATGACAATGCTCTTGCGGACTTTGGCATAATCCTGGAAGAGTTTGGTTTTCTCTTTTTTGGTGAGCAGAGCAAAAAGACCGATCTTCTTGAATATGCTTTTCGTATTGATATTCAGCTTGGACTTTTTTGTTGGTATGGTAAGCATCTTGCGGACATTTCCCCGCAGGCGAATTTTGAATTCCGGCGCGCCCTTCTACTCATGGGCATTTGTTATCTTACCAGCCTTTAGCGCTGCCTCCAAAATTAAATGATACACAACTAGAATATACCCCCCTCCCCCTAAAGGAAGGGGAGGGGGAGATTCTGTTGCCTAGGGGCGGAGTTTAGGCCACACTCCCTGGGATACGCCGGAAACATCCCATATTGCCGGATCCAGGTTCAGGTAGCTTGTCATACCAGTCCAGACGAGTGAAGCGTTTCGCAATCCCTGTACGGTATCTTCAACGCCAAATCCTTTGGGACTGTCGAGTGCCTCTATCGCAGTATCCGCGGTACCGGCTGTAGTGGTGCCGGTATGCATGCCGCTCCACACAACATTGTTGTTATAAACTGCTGTATGCTGTCCATAAACACCACCAATCAACCGTCCAAAATGTGCGCCGGCGGTGTACGATGCTACTGCAAGGACTTTAGGATTAAGCGCTGCCGAATTTTCAATCGTGATTATTGAATTCTGCTTTGACTCGCCAATAAGTCCGCCGGCATACAATCTACGGTCGTCCGCCCATGATGTATTTTTATTTACCGCAATAACTTCTCCGGCAGCATACGAAGAAGAAATGGTTAGCGTTGTTCCCCAGACATCCCCAATAAGTCCGCCTGCCGCAAGCCGTTTATTGCCGGTATTTGTAACATGAATATTTCCTGCTGCGTAACTGTTTTTGATAACATGTGCACCTTTGGCAACTTTGCCAATAAGTCCGCCAAATCCCAGCGTGTTTGTATCGCTGCGATTTCCGTTCATAATTGTAATGTCCAAGATTGATGCACAGCGTTCAAGGGTAATAAGCTTGCCCGGGCTAAGTTCTGTTTCGCCAATGATACCGCCAATCAGTATAAAGCCGTCTGCTACAATATCAGAAAATGACAATGTCCCGCGCGACATAACATTACGAACCGTCATAGTCCCGTGTGCTTTGCCGACGATGCCGCCAAAGTGAACATTGCTAATCGTGTCATTGGGAGATTCGTTGGAAACTTCAAGTGTAAAATCTTGCATCACGGCGCCGTCTTCTACCGTTGAAAAAAGCCCTACCTGTACAGCATTCTTTTTGAGTATCAAATTTTTTATCGTATAACCATTCCCGTAAAATGTGCCTTTATATCCGCTAGGACCGTTCCATACAGCAGATTTGCCCTGTGAATCAACATACTCAGAAAGATCAATATTATTTGCAAGAGAATAGTTCCCTGTTGGATCGTTTCCTAATTTACTGACAAGCTCATTTGCGTTTGCAATACGGGTGCCGGTATCGCGCGCATTCACAGTCAGCATTATTGCTGTGGCGGGACTAGTAATTTGGGGAAAAAGCGCGGTGCTTTCGTAGGCGATATTGTTACTGTCTTTTAATGTTACCAAAAATGATTCCGGCATCCATGTTTCAGAAATATCAAGCACCCAGTTTGCGGTACGTGCGTTAAGTGTACTAAGTTTTGCCGTCTGTGTCGTCATTGCCGCATCACGTGCAGTAACATTCGTTATAACTTTATCAGCATCCTGATACTGAACAATCCCCTGCCATGTTACTGTTTTAGTCCGATACGCATTAACTGCAACGATCCAGTCTCGTGCCTGACCTTTCGCGCTGGTAACACGTGCCACAAGCGTCTGCGCAGGGCTATTCCATGCAGGAAGACCGATAGTTGCACTCTTACCTCCTGTGGCACTGCCTTTGGAGTTTGATGCATAAATAAGTTCTACAGTTGATGTCTTTGATGCGGCAGTCGCTGTTACTTCGGCGCTTGTTTTGTCTTTAACAGCATGAATTGAATATGTTGTATTTATTGAACTAAAGTTCTGAACAAGATTCACATCGCCGGCAGCATAGGCAATAACGAGATTTTGTAAATCATTATTATCATCATTACTAAGTTGAGCAGGAGTAATTGTGATGGTATATTTGCCTGTTTCTCCGCTGGATTTTGACAGCAAAATTTCAATATCAAATCCATTTTCTCCCGCTTTGGGAACAGCCATTTCTGTTGTTGTAGTTCCTTTGGCCATAACGGCAATGGTAATGTCTTTGTCTTCCGTCGTTGCATTCACCACCAGCTTATCATTTTCATGTCCTGTTAGTGCAACAGAATATCCGTTTACCTCTTTCGCAAATTGAGCAATAAGATTTTGTGATATATCACTCTTATAGCTAAGTTCAAGCGTTTCGAGGTACAGGTCTTGTGCGTTAGTCTGCGCGTTTGCGTCGTTATCTCCTTGTGTGCTAAATCCACTCGCCTTACATGCGAAAGAACTAAGTACAAGCGGAATACATGCCGCCATCATCCCAAATACACAATACTGTTTAATATACTTCATATCTTCCTCCAAATTGCAGATATATGTTTTAAAATTCTTCTTCGAGAAGTTAAAATAACGTAAGAATACTTTTAAAAAAAAACACATAGCTTCGGGAGTGCGTTATCATTTTGTTTGCAGTGGAGCTTTCAGGCATACTTCAAGCAGATTTTGTATTTAAGCCCAAGGCGATACTGAGCGGATGGCCTAGACTTAGAATTATTGCATGAGCACGCTTATAGTGACAGAATCATAAAGAGCAGATAAAATACTGTGCATGAGAAAGATTTTTATCCTCTGTTGTTTCGCTGTCTGCACGCCGCTTGTCCTTGCTCAGGAAGGCCGTGCGCAAAATCTGCAAAGTTCGACCTTCCTTGCCCTGCGTGGTGAACCGCTTTGTTCCGGCGCGTGGACGCATCTTCGCTATGCAAACCCGGATGCTCCAAAAGGCGGCAGCATGATTCTCGCCGCGATAGGCACGTATGATAACTTCCATCGTTATGCATTGCGGGGCATCAGTGCTGAAGGCACGGCATATTTCTACGATACGCTTATGCAGGCGACGAAAGATGAAGTTGATGTGCTCTATCCGCTTATTGCCGAGCGTGTTGAATATCCTGGCAGCTATGCTTATTTCATTTTTCATTTAAATCCTCGCGCAAAGAATCAAAAAGGCGAAGCTATAACAGCACATGATGTTGTGTTTTCATTTTCTTTATTTTACGAAAAAGGTGTTCCTCAGTTTCGTGCAAAATACAAAGATGTTGTTGTGGAGGCGCTTGATGACCGGCGCGTGCGTTATACAATCCCGCAAAAGTTTGATGAGTTTGGTAAACCGGCTGTTGATACGCGGGGAAATCCTGTTCACGATAAAGACATGATGATTTCACTTGCGACATTGCCTGTAATGCCGGCGTCATTTTGGGAAGGACGCAATTTTTCCGAACCGCTTATCGAGCCGCCCGAAGGAACCGGGCCATACCGGGTAAAAGAATATAAGATTGGACACTATGTTGTTTATGAGCGTGTTAAGGATTACTGGGCTGCCGATTTGCCTGTCAACAAAGGCCGCTATAATTTTGATTTTGTGCGCTTTGATTATTATCGTGATTCCAATGTCGCGTTTGAGGCATTCAAATCCGGCGAATATGATTTTCGTTTTGAAACTTCACCAAAAAACTGGGCAACAGGGTATACCGGTGCTGTTTTTGACAGTGGACGTGTAGTGCGGGAGGAGATTCCTAATCAGCTTGCTCAGCCGATGCGGGCGTTCGTCTTTAATACCGAACGGACTCTTTTTTCTGACAGACGAATCCGTGCCGCGCTCCAGTATTTTTTTGATTTTGAATGGATGAATAAACAGCTTTTATATTCAACATATAAACGGACACGTTCCTATTTTCAAAACACTGAATACGAAGCGCACGAGCTCCCTGATGCGGATGAACGCGCCGCACTCGCCCCTGTCCGTGATAAAATTCCGGCGGAAGTATTTACCGCAGAATACAACCCGCCTGTTACCAGTGGTGACGGGTATATTCGCGCGCAGGCGCGGGAAGGGCTTAAGCTTCTGCGCGATGCGGGTTGGGAGCTTAAAAACGGTGTTCTTGTTAATAAGAAAGGTGAACGTTTTAGTTTTGAACTGCTGCTTTACAATGTTGATATGGAGCGTATTGCGGTAGCATATCAGCGAAATCTTGCCCGCTATGGCATCGACATGCGCATTAGGCTAATTGTTGATACGACACAGGTCAGTAATCGCCTGCAAAACCGGGATTTTGATATGATTGTATCCGGCTATTATGCAAACCAAACACCGTCCAGCAGTTTAATGATTGTTTGGCACAGTAAACATATTGACTCAACATGGAATACCGCTGGTGTCCGTGATCCGGCTATTGATTATCTTACCCAGGCTATCGCCGATGCCCAGGAAGATGAAAACCGGCTGCTTGTGCTGGGGCGTGCGCTTGATCGTGTGCTTACCTGGAATTTTTATGTGATACCGTTGTGGAATCTAAGCGCATTTCGCATCGCTTACTCTAGTAAATTTATGATGCCCTCTGAACGCCCTCGCTATGATCTTGATACCGACACCTGGTGGGTAAAGCAGTAAAATAAAGGGCAATGCCCGCCGCGTCATGCCAGCCGGCATTGCCAACTACAAGGAGATCTAATCCTTCTTTTTTTTATCCCGCGTGATGCTTACGCCCAGCGTGACATAATTGTTGATGTCGGTGTGGAGACTCCCAGCAACAGCCTCATGATCGAGGTTGTAGAAATTGACCCCGGCCTCCAGAAAGACACCAATCTTCGGAGTAAAGAAATACTTTACCCCAATATTGCCGCCGAACGAGAACGTAAACGGACTTCTTTCCACTATGTCATCTATATCGCCGCTATAAATGTCGGTGGTAAGGCCGGCTTTACCCAACAGATAGACATCTAGGTTCTTGACCTTAATAAACCCGGGATGCCAGCCGAGACGGAACAGAATGGGTATCGCTATA
>JAITHM010000151.1 GCA_031279965.1 Spirochaetaceae bacterium | reverse complement strand
ACGACATCTGTAAGTAATGCCGCTTCGGTAATCAACCGTTTTATCGAGACCGACCGCAGTGTTACGCTCTACACGCTTGATCTTGATGCAGCACAAAAGCTTGAACTTTTCCGTCTTGCCGAACACGATGTGCAGCCGGAAAATCGTAACTATCTTTACAATCATTTTACTGATAATTGTGTAACGAGGATCTTGCGTAATTTAGATACGGTGATTGGCGGTACACTCTCCCAGCAGGCACTTGAAACTCCTGGACGCCTTACCCTGCGCGGCCACGTGCGGCGGCATACTGCGGCTCATCCGGTGTGGGATTGGCTTCTTAATTTTTGGATGGGACAGGTAATTGATAAGCCGGTCTCTGTTTGGCAGGAAATGTTTTTACCGTCCGAAGTAGGGCGTTTTATTGAAGGTTTTTCATACACCGCAGCCGATGGCGCACAGCACAAACTTGTTTCCCAGGTCGAGAACATCTATACGGCACGTCGTGCGCCGGTGTTGGAGGCTCCCTGGAACAGCCTTGGCGGAGCGCTTGCTGTGGGCGTACTCATCGCACTGTTTTTTTACCAGCTTGAAATTTTCAAAAAGAAAAATGCCGGTCTTGCCCGCCGTCTTCTGGGGGCCGGACATGCTCTGCTAGGGATAGTTTTTGGTATTGCCGGGAGTCTGCTTTTTTTTCTGACATTCTTTACCAATCATGATTATACTTTTGAAAATAGCAATGTGCTTTTTGTCAATCCGTTGCTGCTTCTTGCGGTGCCGTTTGGCGCTCTGCTTGCAGTAACGAACAATGAAAAAAAAGCTCGTATTTATGAGAATGTTCTCTGCATGCTGTGGACGTATGTCTTTCTTGCGGCGTTGTTAAGCCGTATTATTACTATTGTGCCATCATATTATCAGAATAATGGATTTGTCATTGCCGTACTATTGCCCATTTCATACATGCTCGGTGTGCCTCGTATTATGCTGCGCAAGCTGATTTCTGCTGGTCTGCGAAGGCAAAAATGACGGCGTTGATTGTCCAGGCGCGGCTGGATTCATCACGGCTGCCCCGCAAGGCAATACTTGATCTTGGCGGAGAGCCGCTTGTTGTGCGGGTGATGCAGGCGCTTAATGCGGTGCAGTGTGATATAAAAATTCTTGCCTGCCCGCATGATGCTGCCGAGGCCTTTACTCCATTGGCCTTTGCTGCCGGCTTCAACCTCTTTGCCGGATCCAAAGAAGATGTGCTTGGCCGGTATGCGGCGGCAGTCCGGCACTTTGCGCTTGATGCCGGTAATTGCCGGATTATCCGTGCAACGGGCGATAACCCTTTTGTCTTTGCCGATGCCGCCGAAAAAATTAATGACGAGGCTGCCGGTCTGGATGCAGATTATGCCGCCTATTCGGGATTGCCCTATGGAGCCGGTGTTGAAAGTGTTTCCGCTGCCGCGCTTCTCCGTGCTGATGCCGAAAGCAGTACTCCATACGAGCGCGAACATGTATGTCCGTACCTTTATATGCATCCTGAAATCTTTACACTGCATAGGCCGCTTGCCCCCTCCCGCTGGAAAGCTCCTCATATCAGACTTACTGTTGACACTGCTGATGACTACCAGTACGCCCAAACGCTTTTTGCAAAACTTCCTGTCCCGCCGGCGCGTTATACCGGCACAGCTGTCATTGCCGCCGCAAGCAGCAATTTTAAAATTTAGCCACTTGACAAAAATTATCTGTCTGGATAGAGTAAGGATGGGTGTCCAAACCACTCATCATGCTGAAGACAGCAACTCTTGCAGCATGGGGATGGGGCCGATTAATGTGCGGCTTCGTGCGGGCGGCGGGCGAAAGCGCGTCCCATGGGACAGGTGGAACACGACAGAAAGTCTTCCGGCGAGCCGGCTTGCCTTCAGTGTCTGTTTTATCTTTCCATACGAATGTTTGCGCCTTAGGGACTTGCATATTTTTTTTTGATATGTCAGAATAGCCCGGTAAAAATTAGAGTGCCCATAGATATTGAAGGAGGAGCACGATGGCAAAGGATAAATTTAATAGAACGAAAGTTCACATGAATGTCGGCACGATTGGTCACGTCGACCATGGTAAGACGACTCTTTCGGCGGCTATCACCATGCACTGCGGCAAGAAGTATGGCGATAAGGTGATGAAATACGATGAAATCGATAACGCGCCGGAGGAAAAAGCGCGTGGTATCACGATTAATACACGGCATCTTGAGTATCAGTCCGAGAAGCGGCATTATGCCCATATCGACTGTCCTGGTCACGCCGACTATATCAAGAATATGATTACCGGTGCGGCCCAGATGGACGGTGCGATACTTGTTGTTTCCGCGCCGGATTCGGTCATGCCGCAGACGCGGGAGCATATTATTCTCGCCCGTCAGGTGGGTGTTCCTAATATGATTGTCTTCCTTAATAAGATTGATCAGCTTGAGGATCCGGAGCTTATTGACCTTGTTGAAGAAGAAGTTCGTGATGTGCTTACTCAGAACGGATTTCCTGGCGACAAGATACCGATTATCAAGGGGTCGGCGTTTAAGGCGATGTCTGAGCCTGATAATCCTGATTCAACAAAGTGTATTGACGAGCTTCTTGATGCAATGGACAATTATTTCCCCGATCCGCAGCGCGACAGCGATAAGCCCTTTCTTATGCCTATTGAAGATGTTTTCACGATTTCTGGGCGTGGTACGGTTGTTACCGGTAAAGTTGAGCGTGGAATTGTCAAGCTTAACGAAGAAATTGAAATTGTCGGTATTAAACCTACAAAGAAGACTACTATTACTGGTATTGAAATGTTTAATAAGCTGCTTGATGAAGGTCAGGCTGGCGATAATATCGGTGCGCTTCTCCGTGGTGTCGACAAAAAAGAGGTTGAGCGTGGGCAGGTTCTTGCCAAGACGGGTTCGATTACTCCGCACAGTAAATTTAAAGGACAGATTTACTGTCTTTCTGCCGATGAGGGAGGGCGTAAAACGCCGTTCTTTACCGGTTACCGGCCGCAGTTTTACTTCCGTA
This sequence comes from Spirochaetaceae bacterium, assembly GCA_031279965.1. GTDB lineage: Bacteria > Spirochaetota > Spirochaetia > Treponematales > Breznakiellaceae > JAIRPU01. The sequence goes on along the minus strand of JAITHM010000151.1, from coordinate 7,871 downwards.
CAACAGATATTACGGGAACAGTAAAGCTTCCTGATGGCAAAGAAATGGTTATGCCGGGCGATAATACCGAGATTATTGGAGAACTTATTCATCCAATTGCGATGGAAAAGGGTTTGCGGTTTGCTATCCGTGAAGGTGGTAAGACCGTTGCATCGGGACAGGTTACCGAGATTATTGAATAGGCGGACAAGTAATGGGTAAAGAACGGATTCGCGTGAGGTTACGCGGCTTTGATGTCGAGCTTATCGATCAGAGTGCAAAGTCAATAGTCGGCACGGTGGTTAAGGCGGGGGCGAAAGTTACTGGCCCGATACCGCTTCCCACGCGGATAAATAAATTTACCGTATTGCGTTCGCCGCATGTGAATAAAAAATCGCGCGAACAGTTTGAGATGAGGACGCATAAGCGCCTTATTGATATTATCGACCCCTCTCCGGAGGTGATGGATTCGCTTATGAAGCTTGAGCTTCCTGCGGGTGTTGATGTTGAGATAAAGCAGTAGTGGATAGTGGATAGTGGATAGTGGATAGTGGAAGGAATACTGCTATTCGCTGTTTGCCGTTTTCTATTCGCTCCGTACTGGAGTAATGTATGTTGGGGCTTTTGGCCAAAAAGGTTGGCATGACACAAGTGTTTGATAATGACGGAAATCTTGTAGCGGTTACAGTTCTCCGGGTAGATGCGAATACTGTGATTGCTCAAAAAATGAAAGAAAAAGACGGCTATGATGCTGTGCTTCTTGGTGTGGATGATGCTAAGGAGTCGCGGGTGAGTAAGCCTGAAAAAGGGCAGTATTCTGAAGGAATAACACCGAAAAAACGCCTTATGGAATTCCGTGATTTTTCAAAGGAATGTAAGGTTGGTGATGCATTGGGTGTCGAGCTTCTTGAAGATTGCCGCTATATTGATGTTAGTGGTATTTCGAAGGGGAAGGGTTTTCAGGGGGTTGTGAAGCGCTGGGGTTTTGGTGGCGGGCGTAAGACTCACGGTTCAAAATTTCATCGTGAGCCTGGTTCGACAGGTCAGTCAACATATCCGCATAAGACCTTCAAAAATGTGAAGTTGCCGGGCAGGATGGGGCGTGAAAAAGTTACCGTACTAAGTCTTAAGGTGATTAAGATTGATGTGGAAAATTGCCTCGTGCTGGTAGGTGGTGCTGTGCCTGGTGTGAACAAGAGCATTGTGGTTGTCAGGCAGGCGGTAAAGAAGCAGAGGGCATAGGCATGAAAGGTACGGTATATTCAACAACAGGTAAAGAGTTGCGGGCTATAGATCTTGACGATGCTGTATTTGGTCTTCCGGTAAACGAAGATGTTATCTGGTATGCGATCAATAATGAACTTGCTAACAGACGTCTGGGAACTGCTTCCACGAAAGATCGTGGTGAGGTGCATGGTTCTAACACCAAGCCCTATAAGCAAAAAGGGACAGGTCGAGCCCGCCGCGGTGATAAAAAATCACCACTTTTGGTAGGCGGCGGCGTAATTTTTGGCCCCAGGTTGCGTGATTTTTCGTATGCAATGCCCAAAAAGGCTAAACGTCTTGCGCTTAAAACAATATTAAGTCTTAAAGCCCAGTCAGGTATGCTTCAGTTTGTGGAAAATTTAGCGGTAGAAAGTGGAAAAACCAAAGATTTAGCAAGTGTTTTAAAGAATTTTGGTGAAAATGAACGTACGGTTATTGTGTTGGATGATAATGAAGAAGGCAGACTGGAGAAGAATCGCCTTATAAAGCAGGCGGGACGTAATATTCCAACGGTAAATTTCCTTTCGTATAATAATCTTGCCGCGCATACGCTTTTTTATGGACGGCGTATACTTGTTCAGGAGAGTGTTGCTGCTAAATTAAGTGGCTTTTACGGTGAGGAGGCATGTTCATGAATTATGAAAATATACTCGTGGAGCCGGTGCTCTCCGAAAAGACAAATAATATGCGCGAAGCAGGAAAATATGTGTTTAAGGTTGATTTTCGTGCGACTAAGCTTGATATAAAAGAGGCGGTGCGCCGTCTTTTCAAAGTTAATCCAGTTTCATGCCAGGTGATGGTGGTGGCAGGAAAACCTAAGCGGCTCCGTTATCGGAAAGGTACGACGCCTACTTGGAAAAAAGCCATTGTAACGCTTGCCAGAGGCGAGAAAATAGCGCTCTTTGAAGGCGTATAACAGGGGAGAACAGAGTATAAATTATGGGTATCAAGACATATAAACCTTATACGCCCGGTATGAGGCAATGGCAAAGCCTTGATTTTTCGGAGATTACGACAAATAGGCCGGAAAAATCGCTTACAGAAGGATTGCCGCAGCGTGCTGGCCGTGATTGGAACGGTAGGATCAGTGTGCGGCATCAGGGGGGCGGGCATAAACGCCGTTACCGCATTATCGATTTTAAACGTGACAAGATTGGTGTTCCTGGTAAGGTGACGACGATTGAGTATGATCCGAACCGGAGCGCAAACATTGCTCTTGTTGCTTATGCTGATGGCGAAAAGCGGTATATCATTGCGCCTAAAAGTCTTAAAGTAGGTTCCAAGGTGCTAAGTGGGCCAGATGCGCCGATTGAGCCGGGGAACGCTCTTCCTTTGGAAAACATACCGCTTGGTTTTACGGTTCATAGCATCGAACTTTCCCGTGGTAAAGGTGCGCAACTTGCCCGGTCTGCGGGGACGAGTGCGCTTATTGCCGCCAAAGAAGGCGACTATATAACTATAAAATTGCCCTCTGGCGAAACACGGATGATATTCAAGAAGTGCTATGCGGTAATTGGCGTGGTTGGCAATGAAGATCACATGAATGTGTCAATAGGCAAGGCTGGCCGTAAACGTTGGCTTGGTGTCCGCCCATCGGTGCGTGGTATGGTTATGAATCCTGTAGATCACCCGCACGGTGGTGGTGAAGGTAAGAGTAAGGGTATTCATCCGGTTACTCCGTGGGGGCAGCCGACCAAAGGGTACAAGACGCGGGATAAACATAAACCATCTTCGCGTTTTATTGTGAGTAGAAGAAAGAAGAAGTAGGGGGAACAAGGTTTGTCGAGGTCAATTAAGAAGGGGCCGTTTATCGAAAAGGCCCTCTACAAGAAGGTGTTGGAAGTTGGCAAATCAACGGAAAGAAAGATGATAAAGACTTATTCCCGTTGTTCAACAATAATTCCCGAAATGGTTGGCGGAACAATTTCGGTGTATAACGGTAAGACATGGGTGCCCGTATATATTACGGAAAATCTTGTTGGGCATAAGCTCGGCGAGTTTGCTCCTACGCGAATATTTCGTGGCCATGCAGGTTCGGATAAAAAGGCAGGAAAGGGTTAGTTATGGCGAAAAGTACACAAAGGCGCGCCGGTTACCGGTCGGTAACCAGATTTATAATCGCGTCGCCTTACAAGGTGCGGCCGGTCGCGGCGTTGATACGGCGCAGGCCCTATGCTGAAGTGCTTTCCACGTTGGAGAATATGCCTCATAAAGGGGCTCGACTTCTCTGGAAGGCAGTGAAATCCGCTGGTTCAAACGCGCTCGACTCCAATAAGCGTCTTGCGGAAGATATGTTATATGTTAAAGAAGTTTTTATAGACGATGGCCCCAGGATGAAGCGGCTTTGGTGCCGTGGACGAGGAAGAGCAGATATGCTTCTTAAAAGAATGTGTCATATTACCGTTGTGGTAGATGAAACAGTAAAGGCGGGTAGTTAAGTGGGACAGAAAGTAAACCCGACAGGGCTTAGAATTGGTATTAATAAGACATGGTCTTCCCGCTGGTATGTTGATCCCAAAGAATATGCGGCAACGTTACATGAAGATATCAGACTTCGTGCGTTTCTTTCTAAAATGCCGGAAACCAAAGGGGCGGATATTGCCGAAGTGGAAATTATCCGGCATCCTCAGCGCATCACTATTGTGATCCACACAGCGCGTCCCGGCGTAATTATTGGAGTAAAAGGTGCCAATATTGAAGCGATAGGCGGCGAGTTGCAAAAGCTCGTTAACAAGAAGATTCAGCTTAAAATAAAGGAAGTGCGTAATGCCGATAATAACGCGCAGATTATTGCACAGAATATTGCCCGTCAGCTTGTTGCGCGCGGATCGTTCCGCCGTACTATGAAGCAGGCTATCTCCAATGCCATCAAGAAGGGGAATGCCCAGGGAGTTAAAGTGCGGCTTTCAGGGCGGCTCGGCGGGGCGGAAATGTCACGGACAGAAGAGGCCAAAGAGGGGCGAGTGCCGCTTCATACCCTTCGTGCAGATATCGAATATGGTTTTGCTGAGGCGCATACAACGTTTGGTGCGATTGGCGTAAAAGTATGGGTTTTTAACGGTATGAAGTACGGCAAAGAGCAGAAAGAGCACGCCGGCGCAATAGTTCGTAAACGGCGTGACAAAATGGCGGCGGCAAGGAGCTAGAGATGTTAAGTCCGAAACGGGTAAAACATAGAAAAGTGCAACGGGGCAATATGCCAGGCTGTGCCACGCGATGCAACACGGTTGCATTTGGTGAGTTTGGTCTTGTTGCACTTGATCGTATGTGGATAACGAACCGTCAAATAGAAGCGGCGCGTATTGCGATGAATAGACATATCAAGCGCGGCGGGAAGCTGTGGATACGCATCTATCCAGATAAACCGTATTCTAAAAAGCCCGCGGATACCCGCATGGGTAAGGGAAAAGGTGCGCCTGAATACTGGGTAGCAGTGGTTAAGCCAGGTACGGTGATGTTTGAACTTGGCGGTGTAGATAAGAAACTTGCTCAAGAAGCAATGATACTTGCTGGTGCGAAACTGCCTATCAAAACAAAATTTGTCGCTCGTGCTGATTTTGAACTTGGTGGTTAAGGCAGAAAAGGAAACTTAAGAGGCGGAGTATGAAGAATAGTTTTAAAAATTTGACGTTTCCTGAGTTAAAGGCGAAACGTGCCGAGCTTGGTACAAAATATATGGAATTGAGGTTCAAACTCGTTGTAGGACATGTGGAAAATCCTCTGTTAAAGAGGACGATGCGCCGCCAGATTGCCCGTCTCAATACGCTGATTGCTCAGCATGAGAGAGCAGAACAGGCGAAGGAGTAGGTGGTATGGCGGAAAACAACGCGGCAAAAAGCGGCAAAAAAGAATTTATCGGTATTGTAAAGAACAAAAAAAGTGTTGATGCGAATGGTAAGGTTACCGGTATGGATAAGACTATTGTTGTATCGGTAGAAACGCGGACACTGCATCCGTTGTATAAAAAATATGTTAAGCGTACGAAGAATGTTAAAGCGCACGATGAAAAAAATGATGCTCGTACAGGTGATCGTGTGCGTGTGGTAGAGTGCCGGCCTATTAGTAGAGAGAAATGCTGGCGGCTTGCCGAAATTGTGGAGCGGGTGAAGTAAGAGGAGCTGGAAATGATTCAGGTAGAAACCTTCCTTAATGTCGCCGACAATTCGGGGGCAAGGATAGTTCAGTGTATTAAGGTTTTGGGCGGTTCAAAACGCCGTTACGCGAGCATTGGCGATATTATTGTTGTTGCCGTAAAGGACGCATTGCCAACCTCGTCGATTAAGAAGGGAACGGTTGAGAAGGCGGTTGTAGTACGCACTCATAAAGAGTATAGAAGGCCTGATGGTACTTACATTCGTTTTGATGATAACGCCTGTGTGATTATTGATGCGAATAGAAATCCCAAAGGCAAGCGAATTTTTGGGCCTGTTGCCCGCGAATTGCGCGAGAAAGATTATATGAAGATTGTATCTCTCGCGCCTGAGGTTTTGTAGGGCGCAAGGTGAGGAGTTAAGATATGGCGTTGGTAACAGAGCAGCATAAATTTAAATTGAAACGAGATGACACTGTTGAAATAATCGCGGGAAAAGATAAAGGGAAGCGCGGGAAAGTGTTGAAGATTCTTCGTGACAAAGATCGTGTTCTGGTGGAAGGAGTTAATATTGTCAAAAAAGCGCAGAAGCGCCGTAAACAAACTGACCGTGGCGGGATTATTGAGATTGAAGCTCCGCTTCACAGTTCAAATGTGATGATTATTTGTAAGAAGTGCGGGCCAACTCGCATCGGGTATAAAATGGACGGCGAAAAAAAAGTGCGCGTCTGTAGAAAATGCAAAGAGGCATTATAATGGCGGAAGAAGAGGTTAAGGGCGGCGAGGCAAGGAAAAGCGAAAAAGCTACCGGGCCAAAAAAAACTGCCACAACAACGAAAAGTGCGGAAGTGAAAAAAGTTGCCGGAAAGGGTATGTCAAAAGGTAATATCCCCCGGTTAAAAAAGCTTTATAATGAAAAAATCGCACTGGAACTTTTCAAAGAACTTGGTTTTAAGTCGGTGATGCAAATTCCCCGTCTTGAAAAGATTGTTGTATCAATGGGGGTAGGTGAGGCAATTGCCAACAAAAAATTGCTGGATGCCGCTGTCGAAGAACTCACATTGATTACTGGACAAAAAGCGGTAAAGACTAAAGCCAAGAAGAGTATCGCGAATTTCAAGATACGTGAGGGACAGGAGATCGGCGCAAAAGTGACGTTGAGGGGCGCTATGATGTATGAATTTCTCGATCGTCTGGTTAATGCCGCGCTTCCTCGCGTAAAAGATTTTCGTGGAATAAGCTCCAATGCTTTTGATGGGCATGGCAATTATTCGTTGGGTATTACTGAGCAGATTATTTTTCCGGAGATAGACTTTGATAAAATTGAGCGGGTTTCAGGCTTGAATATTGTAATTGTAACAACGGCGGAGACTGATGCTGACGCAAAGGCGTTTTTGGCAAAATTTGGTATGCCGTTTAGAAAGTAGGAGTGGGGAGATGGCAAGAAAAGCTATGATATTAAAGGCGTTGCGAACGCCCAAATATAAAACACGGAAAGTGAACCGGTGCAGAATTTGCGGCAGGGCACGAGGGTATATAGGCAAATTTGAGATGTGCCGTCTCTGTTTTCGTAAGTTGGCAAGCGAAGGGCTGATTCCCGGCGTAACTAAATCAAGTTGGTAAGGAGGAGAGAGGATGAGCGTTTCTGATCCTATTGCGGATATGCTGACCAAACTCCGGAATGCTGGAATGGCAAAGCATGAAAATGTAGATGTTCCTTCTTCAAAATTAAAATTGGAGATTGTGAAAATTTTGAAAATTGAAGGATACATCAAAAACTTCAAGAAATTGAGTGCGGAAGATGGAAAAAGTGTTATTCGTGTGTATTTAAAGTACGATGACGAAGCTGTTCCGGTAATTCATGGTTTGGAAAAAGTGTCAAAACCTGGGCGCCGGGTTTATGCCGGGTATGAAAAGATGCCCAGGGTATTTAATGGTTACGGAACACTTATAGTTTCAACATCTATGGGTGTTACCACGGGCAAGAAGGCCGCTGAAAAACAGGTGGGCGGTGAAATCATCTGTACGGTCTGGTGAGAGGTAGGATATGTCACGAATCGGAAAAATACCGGTGAAAATTCCTTCTGGTGTGAAGGTAAACTTTGCCAATAGTATGATCACGGTCGAAGGGCCTAAAGGGAAGCTTTCTCAAATGTACCACAATGTGGTGACTTTTGAAGATAAAAATGGTGAAATCCTTGTGGGACGAGTGAACGACGAGAAACAGACACGAGCTTACCACGGATTGTACCGTAATCTGCTTAACAATATGGTGATTGGCGTTTCGACGGGATGGAGTCGTGCTCTTGTCATAAATGGCGTTGGTTATCGCGCCGAGGTGAAAGGCAAGCTTCTGAATATGAACTTGGGATATTCAAATGAAGTTTTTGTGGGAATTCCCGATGACTTAAACCTTGTTGTCGAAGCAAATGGCCGGATGGTAGTATCGGGTATTGATAAGCAGCGTGTTGGTCAATTTGCATCCGAAATACGCAAGCTTCGTGTTCCTGAGCCGTACAAAGGTAAGGGAATCAAG
>JAITHM010000085.1 GCA_031279965.1 Spirochaetaceae bacterium | reverse complement strand
AGCAGTGGACGGCAGATGCCCGCCGGCCGCGCTCCGCCCGGCTTCCATGGAGGTGGATTTTAGCGTTTTCATAAAGGTCTCCTTATTTCAAACTAAGTTTTCAGTGTAATATACCACGGTTCAAGCGGTTTGTCAAGCGGGCTGCAACAGGCCGGCGGCGGCGGGCGCTTCGCGCCGCCGGCGGGCAGCCCGCAAAAATGCGCCCGTCAAAAATCAGAAATCTGCCGCCCTTGAGTTGTTTCGCGGTTAAGACTGCCCATTGTGTAGCCTTCAAGCTCAAGAGCGACAAAAACAAAGCCCAGAGATTTTAGTTCCTGCGATACAGCATCCAGTAATGATTCGTTAAAAAAACGCAACCGTTCTTCCGGAGCAACTTCAATACGGGCTATTGTCCCATGGCTTCGCACCCGGAACTGATGAAAGCCGTGTCCACGAAGATGGTCTTCCGCGCGCTCTACGCGGTTAAGTTTTTCCCTGTCAAGCCGTTCTCCGTAGGGAAAACGTGATGCAAGACAGGCAAAAGCCGGCTTGTTCCATGTAGGAAGTTGAAATTCACGGGAAAGCTCCCGTATCTCTGCCTTGGTAAGGCCTGCCTCGCGCAAAGGGCTTATAATCTTAAGCTCCTCAAGCGCCTTAAGCCCGGGCCGGTAGTCATTCAAATCATCAACATTGGAGCCATCCAACACCGTCCCGATACCCTCTCTGTATGCGGCATCCAGAATAGAGGCAAATTCAAGTTTTTTACAATAATAACAGCGTTCTTTAGGATTTGCGGCAACTTGCTCGTCAATGCTGTCTTCTTCAATGAGGATATGTTTAATCCCCGTTAGCGCAGCAACAGACCGGGCTGCTTCAAGCTCGCTACGGGGAAGCATCGGTGATACCACCGTAATCGCTGCGGAATTCCCTCGCCCCAGAGCCGTGACCGCGCAATGGCACAAAAATGATGAATCAACACCGCCAGAAAACGCAACCGCAGCCTTCCCCTGCGCAGAAATCAATGTTAAAAGCTTGTCGTATTTTTCATGCGTACTTAACGCCGGTTTCTTGTCTGCCATCAATCAACTCCTCAGCTGCTACACAAATGAACGAATAATTTGGCCTGTTAAAAGTCCCCAGCCATCAACAAGAATAAAAAGCATCAGTTTAAACGGCATCGAAATCATAACCGGCGGCAGCATCATCATACCCATCGACATAAGTGCGCTTGCTACGACCATATCGATTACAATAAAAGGTATAAAAAGAAGTATGCCAATCTTGAAGGCAATGGTTAGTTCGTTCAAAATAAATGCTGGAATCAAAACATAGGTTGGAACATCGGCAAGCGTCGCGGGACGCTCGAGCCCCCGCATCGCCATAAAAAGGCGGATTGTATCGCGGCTCGATTCAGCGCGCATCTGATTGAACATGAAAAGGCGTAACGGCGCTTCTGCCTCGAGAAACGCTTCGCTTGTACTGATGTTCCCTTCGGTAAGCGGCTTTATGCTTCGCTGATAAATTGTGTCAAATGTCGGCCACATTACAAAGATTGTAATGAACAGCGAAATCCCTAATATTACCTGATTTGGCGGAACCTGTTGCAGCGAAAGCGCCCGTTTAATGAAGTCCAGCACGATCGAAATGCGTAAAAAACTTGTCATTAAAATGAAAATACTTGGCGCAAGCGTCAAAACCGTTAATAACAGAAGAAGCTGAATGCTAAACGCGACTTCGTTTCCTGATGTTGGATTGCGGACGCTTAAATCAACAAAAGGAACGAGCGGAGTTGCCGGTGGGAGCCGCGACGTCCCCTCTGATGCTGCTCCGGGAAAAGGCAGCACGGGGAGCGGCGGAGTCTGTGCGGCAAGTTTGATCGCCGGAACACAAAACGCCAAAATGATGCCTAAACCTATAATTATCCGGCGTGCTTTCATTAAAGCCCCCGCAGCCGGTCGCGTTTTCCGCGCAGTTGATCAAGAAGCGCGCTATCAATTGGACGCTCTTTGCCAGTTTCATTTTTGTTGTGAGTTTGGGGAAGAAATCGCTGTATAAGCCCTAAAAAACTTGCAGCTTTTCCTGTGGATGCCGCAGTACTGTTCCGCGCATAATCCAACAGCATCATATCGACAGTTTCCTGATCGCTGAGTTCAGCAAGCAATGAAACAGACGTTTCTGATACGCCGGCAAGCCATGCTTTACTCCCGACAGCAATGACAACAGCAGAGGCCTTCATTCCCAGAGGAATTGCCGCCAGAAGTTTAAGCTGCCCATTGGAAGGGTCAGTATGTTTATTTCCTTTTTTAAGAACAAAAACCACACCGTAAATGGCGAGCGCCACAAGCACCAGCACAATAAGAACCTGAAATACCGCAAAAACACCGTTCCCGCCAATGGTCCCTTCGCCAAGCAGACTGGAGCGCTCTGCATCACGAAGCGTTCCAGCTCTGTCTGCTTCCTGTCCGGCGCCTTCCGGCACATCCAGAGGCAGTTCGCTCTCTACCTGACGCGACGCAGGAGGCGGTTCCGCTCCTTCCTGCGCATGCACGGTAAAATTGATAAACGCGCCAAAAACAAATACGCATGCTGTCAGATTTTTCAGATTTCCTCCCAAATTGTTTTAAGGCTATCACCTCCGCCTTTCACTGTCAAGCCGGCGTGTTTTATGCTTGTTAGTATTGCTTCCCTCGCCGCCAGAATCCTGCAAGCCGTCAGTACTTCGTCTTCTATAATACGAGGCGCTTGTGGCGGTGGAACGACATTAAAAAACACCGCCCCGCTTGTGCATATAAAACTTTCGGCGCATAGCTTTGCCGTTGGCAAAACCTACAGAAACGGCTTGGCATAGTTTTTTGCATAGTGTTATTAAGCATAGCGCCGTTTTTTTCGGCGGCGATTTTATAAGTCCTTGCTACATAAGGATTTACATTATTGGGCCCACCTGGACTTGAACCAGGGACCTACGGATTATGAGGCAGTTAAGCACTATACTCAATGATGTAGATATAAGAGATATTTTTTATCTTGTCAATACCATTTTAATCATTTTTAATCAATTTAATTGTCATTCAATTTGTCAATGTTCCTATGAACACCCACAGACGGCGTATCTGTCTTGCGGTTATAAGTCATTGTAATGTAACGAGTTATGAACACACCTTTACAGATATGACACAAGGTCATGATAAAAGACCGCCTATCCACGCAGGCGGCCTCTACCTTCCGGTATATGCGTTGTAGAAATACCCCAAAACGCACGAGGAAGCCCCTCTACGGCGTTTGTTGCCAATTGTTGTGGTCCACACAACGTCGGACTGTTATAAGTAGCGTGTAGGGGCGCTATGCGCTTATGGGAGCCCTTGTCAATTTGCGCGTATTATGCGTATCATAACCTATGAGGTTTCAGGAAATCGAACGGGTCGTCTTGAAGGACGGATGGGCGCTTAAATCGGTGAAGGGTTCTCATCACCAATCTACCCATCCGTTGAAACCCGGCAAGGTAACTATTCCGTACCATACGGGGGATATTGCGCCGGTGATTATAAAATCCATCCTGAAACAGGCTGATATTAGGCAGGAGGGTATAACTTGAAACTTACATATCCCGCGATTTTTTATGAGGGAGACGGAGGCTACGCGGTGGAGGTTCCCGACCTTCCCGGCTGTGTTAGCGGCGGGGAAACGCTGGCCGAAGCTATTATGATGGGAATTGATGCCGCCTCCGGCTGGATTCTGGACGAACTTGAGGACGGAAAACAGGTTCCCGCCGCAAGGCGTATTGAAGACGTCCACCCCGAGTCCGGAGGTTTTGTTAGTGTGCTGGTTCTGGACATGGACGTTTACACCGCAAAGTACGGAAAAAAAGCCGTCAGAAAAAACCTTACGATTCCCGCGTGGCTTAACACATTCGCCGAAACGAAGCACATCAATTTTTCCCAAGTATTGCATGATTCGTTGATAACGCTATATGAACAGGATGCCGTCTAACGGTACAGACGTGCGGCTGGAGGTAAAGCAATGGAACTAACACA
>JAITHM010000128.1 GCA_031279965.1 Spirochaetaceae bacterium | reverse complement strand
CTGATAATTGTCTGTCTGTCTGTCTGTCTGTCTGTCTGTCTGTCTGTCTGTCTGTCTGTCTGTCTGTCTGTCTGTCTGTCTGTCATTATTCCGCCTTTTATTTTTGCAGAATACATTAGATAAAAAAGTCTGTCAAGCTTTCGGTAATAGTTCCTGGTAAATCCGAATTTAAACTACTGAATGTTTTTGTTGGAAAAAAATCATAATACCTGTATATTATTGACAGACTAGGTCTCTCCTTATGACGAGTATTCATACAACATCTTTGCCTTCTGGAATATTGAAAGCGGGAATTTCTGGTGCGGCACTCAAAACCATTGGCGTAATAATGATGGGTTTTGACCATGTTCACCAAATGTTTACTGATCAAGGTATCCCGATCTGGTTTACCTGGATTGGACGTCCTGTTCTTCCGCTGTTCCTTTTTTTGTGCGCTGAAGGATATTTTCATACACGAAGCCGGCTGCAATATCTCATTACACTTTTCATCGGATTTGAACTGATGAATATTATCTCATTTGTGCTTTCAGATAAAATGCCCAATGAAAATATCGTATTAATGAATAATGTATTCCAAACACTTTTTATGGCTGGAGTGTATATGCGCTTAATTGATATGGTACGCGCTGCACTCAATGCCCGCCGTCCGGTACGTGCTGCATCAGTTTTTGTGCTCATGGCGCTGCCCTGCGTCTTTTCGACGATAATTCTTCTAATGCCCATTACGTCACCGCGATGGCTCATGTTTGTTTGTTATAAGTTCATGCCCAGTGTTATGGCAACAGAAGGCGGATTTACCGCAATACTCATGGGTGTGTTGTTTTATCTTTTGCGAAAACACCGGCTTGCTCAGGCGTTTGTTGTTGTGATTATGGGGCTTTTATCATTGGGTGCGTTGCTGTTGAGTGGTAAATCTCCATTCAACGGTAATGCTCAGTGGCTTATGATGTTTGCCGCTTTTTTTATCGTATGCTACAATGGGAAACGTGGGCGAACTGAAAAATATTTTTTCTATATTTTTTATCCTGCTCATATTTACCTGCTTTATCTCGTTGCGTGTTTTATCAGATAAGAAGCAGGAAGAATAGAAAAAATCAGGACAAAGAACCAGTAAACTCATCAAAACCCTGGCATATAACAAAAAATTTGTAAAAAAAGAGGGAAGTTCGCTTGACTTTTCTAAAAAACTTATTTAGTTTGACAGTGTTCTTGTAGGGCGGATACCAGAGTTACCCCATGGTTTTTTCCCTCTGAATGATTTATACGACTTTTGTTTTTTGCTTTTTAACCGTTCTACAGGTTGCCCCCCGGGTTTCATCACCTCCTTTTCCCGGGGGGCTTTTTTATTTGTGCTGGCGACAGAATCCGGTCACAGAAGGAAATCACCATCGCGCTCAATACTATGTTCGTCACCGCCGGGAAGACGAGCGATAATCGTTGGATTGCGGACAAGCCCGTCAAGATGAATCAATGCAGGGGCATCTTCGTCATAGTTTTGTCCAATAGCAAAATGGCACGTATGAAAGGCCTTTTCATCTTCAAGCATATTCCCTGTTACTTTTGCTGCCGGGTTAAGGCCAATTCCCAATTCGCCAATATTCCAGGCATTTCTCGCGTAAATTTCGCCCATTCCGGCGGGTAATGCCCCGCGAGATTCGAACTGCCAGGCGTTATGTTCGGCAAGTTCAAGAGTCTCACGCAGGGCATCTGCTTCAGATCCTCCCTGAATACCGGTGACAAACCCTGCTTTTACCGTACATACGATGGGTTTTTTGATAAGAATCTCACGGTCATGAAGGCTAATCGAGCCATCAAAAGCAATAACACCGTCCGCAGTATTGTTTTCAGGACTGATAAAAGTTTCACCCGCAGGAAGGTTGCCGCCGCTTCCTGGTGTACTAAAATTGCCATCATCAGCCTTTGCTTTTCTGCCGTTAAGGCCAATAACAATGTCGGTTCCTGATGGCGCTGTTATCCGGACAGATTCCGCTGCGTTAAGCAGCGCTCCCACCGCCGCACAACGCTGTTGTAAAAGAGGATAGTCAATGGGAATCGTTCGGATAAATGAATCAATCGTTACGGTTGGTGACCAAAATGCGCGGCAAGTTTTTTCGCCGTACTGAGCAAGATGAAAAATATGGTCATAGCCTGTTCCCTCGTACTGATACGGCGAGGCGATACCTCGTTCATCTTTTCCCAGCTTCCCAGAGCTTATTGAAAGGACAACCTCAGGCCGCGCTTCAAACGCGGCAATAACTGTTTTTTCGGCAAAGTCAATCTGGTGTTTTTCCGGCTGAAAGAGCAGTGTTGGCCGGGCATTAACCGCATAGGCAGCATCAAATAATGCCGCCGAAATTCGAGCTACATCTGTCTTGGGATTGGTAATGATAAGCACCTGTTCACCGGAGCGCACATGCAACACTTTCTGTATTGCAATCTCAGCGGCGGTATAGAGTTGTTTGTCAATCTCTGTTTGTTCCGCCTGAAACAATCTGCTGTCTCTAAACATGGTTTAAGTATGCAGCACAACAGTTGATAGATTCAAGTCTTCTGTCGCCTTTCCCAAACATTTAATTGTCCATTTCAAGAAGTTTAATGCTTTGAAGTGATGCGCCAATGCCCTGTAAATCGCCATACATACCAGATATATTTTTTATAAAACGTTCTGCTTGTTTTTCACGTTTTGCCCATGATTTCTCGATGGCGCGTTTTTCCTGTTCTAAATCATCTTTCATTTCTATGTATGCTTCCAATATTGACTCAACGCGCTGCTTGAATTGTATGCCTGTTAAATAACTATAGACCATTTCCGATTTTGTTTCCTTGCCTGAATAGGCTGATTTTATCATCGCTAACGATTTTAAATTTTCGCGGAGGGCGCCGGCAAGAGCAACCGTATATTTTAAGTCTGTTATCCAAATCCCATTATCCATGCCGAATTCACTTATATGCTGAGGTAAAACTTCAGATGCGATAACAGCGATTTCTGCGTGTGCATCTCGTTGATCTTCTTTTAGTTTTGGAATCCACGCAGCCTGCCAAGTTTTTGTTCGTTTGGTTTCCCACAAAATAGTTCCCGCGGTCTTTCCGGTAGAAAATCGTACGGTTTGCATAATATCAGCACCGCGTTTCCCCGGCGCAATAGGAGCAATTTCATCTTCAGGAAAGTATTTTTGCAGCAATTCCTCAAGTTCAAGTTCAAGAATTTCCCCCTGTAATTTTGCGAAGCCTTGCTCTGCCTTCCGCTGTCCTTCTTTCATTTGTCTGCTTAAATCAGCAATGATTTTTTCTTTTTCTTTTAATTTTAATTGGTATGTTTCTTCGGCTTTTTCTTCTGCGGCAGCATACGCTTTTTTTATTTCCTTTGTTAATTGTTCATGAAACGTTAGCGTCATAGTGTGCTTTTCTTCTTCAAGCTGATGTTCTTTTTGCATAAGTTGTTTTTCTTTTGCAAGATATGATTCAAGACGTTTGTTGATAATTTCAATCTCAGCATCCTTTTGCTCTAACTCCATATTAAATTCTTTTTTTATTTTTTGTGCGGTGAACTCGCGGATTTTAGCGGTATCTTCTTCATGCTGTTTTTCGAATTGTGCCGTAAGATTTTTTTCAAGTTGTGTTTTAAAAGTCGCAAGCTCGTTTTTTTGTACATTTTTTAATTGTTCAATTTTTTCTTCGTAACTGTCCTTCAAGTGCGTTTCTATCTGCTGTGTTATTGCCTCTGTTAAAGGAAATTCACGATGGCAATGTGGACACATAATGTTATTGGTATACATACAGCCCCTCTCCTGCTTGTTATAGAATTCAATCTATCATACATAAGATTCTTTGTCAAAATGCCCGCGTAACTATTGTGTTAATCAAAAAGGCCAGGAGTAAGCTCTTGGGGTGGCTGCTTTTCAGGAACTTGAATAGGTGCCGTTGCTGATTTCTTGGTTTTTGTTCTCGTTTGCTGATCTAAAGGCGCTGCTCTGCAACTGATTGATTGCCCTTCCCCCCCCGCCGCCGAACCTTGTTTCAGCTCGCGCATAATTTCTTCGGCACGTGCTATTACCTGCTCGTCAAGACCGGCCAGACGGGCAACATGAAGACCGTAAGATTCTTCGGCAGGGCCTTCAACAAGACGGCGGCGGAAGACGATAGTTCCGTTTATCTCTTCTACCTGCATCGATCGTTGGGCAAGCCGGGGATTGGTCATTTCAGCGAGTTCATGGTAGTGCGTGGCAAAAAGTGTGCGGCACCGAATACGGTTAAGCAGCGCCTCGGAGACTGCCTGCGCAATAGAAAGGCCGTCGAAAGTGCCTGTGCCCCTCCCTACTTCGTCCATGATGACAAGGCTTCGTTCAGTTGCTGTGTTAAGGATAAAAGCTGTCTCGTTCATCTCAACCAAAAAAGTTGATTCGCCGCGAGCAAGATTGTCCTGCGCCCCCACCCGGCAGTAAACACGATCTATAATGCCTATTCGAGCATCTCGTGCGGGAACAAAACTTCCCATCTGAGCCATAACTGCAATAAGCGCACTCTGTCGAAGATAGGTTGATTTTCCTGCCATATTCGGGCCGGTGATAAGCGCAAAGGCCGTTCCTTCCTGTGCATTAAGCATCGTATCGTTGGGAATAAATTCGCCCCGGGGAAGCTGCGCCTCAACAACAGGATGACGGCCTTCAAGAATTTCAAGCCGGTTTTCGTTATCAATTACCGGACGGATCCAACCATGGAGTGTCGCTGCCGTAGCAAGAGCCTGTGCGACATCAAGTTCGGCAAGGCGCCGCGCCGCACCGGTAAGCTCCGGCACAAGTTCGGCGGCCTTTTCGCGCAGTTCCAGAAAAAGTTTTTTTTCAAGGCTGATAATCTTATCCTGCGCACCGTTAATATCTGATTCCAGTGCGGCAAGCTGATCGGTCGTAAAACGCTCCCCGCCAACGATTCCTTGCCGGCGTATAAAATGCGGTGGAATTTTCGCAAGATGAATCTTTGTCACCTCAAAAAAATAACCGATTATACGATTATACCGTATTTTAAGGCTTGATATTCCGGTTTTTTCGCGTTCTTCTTCAAGATACGCCTCAAGAAGGGCGCGGCCATTGTCCCGCAATTCATGAAGTTTGTCAAGTTCGACATTGTAGCCGCCCCGAATAAGTTTACCCTCGGTAAGCAATATCGAAGGTTCGTCGAGCAAGGCGCTTCCAAGCAAGCTGCGGAGCTTTTCAAGTGCGGCTTGCGCGGTATCATTAAGAGAACGTGCTTCTTCAGCTTCGTAACGAAACGGCAGCGTCGTCGGAGTATAATTTTGCTGCAGCAATACCAGGACTTCACTATATTGTATGAGGGCGTTTTTCAGCGCAACAAGGTCTTTGCCGTGGGATTTTTGCATTGCAAGGCGGGAGCACTGCCGTTCCAAATCACCTGTGCGTCCCAGGAGTTCACGTAATGTAGAGAGCGCCCCCTGGGCATGATAAAATGCTTCTACAAAATTTAGGCGGGCGTGCAGCGTGTCAATGCAGCAAAGCGGATGCGTAAGGCGTTGTTTAAGAAGCCTGCGGCCCATTGCTGTTTTTGTTTCATCCATCGTCTCAAGCAGTGAAAATTGTACGCCGCCGCCCTGGAGGCTTCTCAAAAGCTCAAGATTACGAAGTGACGATTCATCAATGCCGACGAAATCACCATCGCGCCGGATGGTGATTTTACGAATATGAGGAAGCAGCGCCTTGGCCGTATCGCCCACATATTCAAGGAGCGCACCTGCCGCCCGCACCTCGACAGCATTATTTTCAAGACCAAAGCCTTTAAGACTTTCGGTGCCAAATTGCCGTGTAAGAAGCTCAAAACCTTTTTCGGTATCAAAAAGCCAGTCCATCCAGCGATTGACAACAAGGCCATTCCGTTCCCGCAATGTCTGCCCAAGACCGCTTTCTAAAAGCGATTCCTGCACGATGATTTCTTTTATTTGAAGGCGTTCTAATTCGCTGCGCAGCGCGGCTTCTGTGTCGTTTTTGCCGAACGAAAACGCCTCGAATTGGCCGGTTGACAAGTCGATATACGCAATGGCCGCAGAATTGCCGTGAGTGCAAAGCGCAGCAAGGTAGTTGCTGTCACCTTTATCCAGAAAATCTTCGTCAACAGTGGTGCCCGGCGTAATGACTTCGACTACATCACGTTCAATAATTGCCTTGCCTTTTTGTGGGACGCCGAGCTGTTCACAGATAGCGATTTTTTTTCCGTGTTTAAGAAGGCGTGCAATGTAATTTCGTGCTGAATGATAGGGGATGCCGCACATGGGCAGCCCATTCCGGCTTGTGAGGGTAAGTCCCAGAAGCGTGGATGCTTCAACAGCATCGTTGGCAAACATTTCGTAAAAGTCGCCCAGTCTAAAAAAAAGTATTTCGCTTGAATGGGCGCGTTTTATCCGCCGGTACTGAACAATAAGCGGGGATTCGGTGGTTTTTGTAGCCACGATTTTTATTCGCCGTGAACCTCGGCGCCGGAATCTTTGGAGAATTGTGCGGGAAATATGCTCGAGAGCATGGACATTAAACCACGTTTGGCATCCCGTGTTTTCTGCGCGCCCTTTTCAATACGCGGCGAGTCGTAAAAATCAATTGTTATTAACCAGCGCACCCCGTCAATCACTGTTTTAAGGTAGATAAGTTCTGCCTTAAGCGGAGTCCCGCCAAAGCCTGTTCCACCGCGGTCATACGGCAAGCGATGCATTTTAATGTAGGGAACCGCCATATCTTCGGTTCTTTCAATAGTAAGAACGCTTACCCAGGTGAATTTTTCACAATTTTCTGTTATTGCATTAATAACATCCTCAGCGTTGGCGCCTGTGCTTTGTTGTTCTTGTGCCGGTAAAAAACCAAGAGACAATAAAAAAACACATCCAGCGCATAAAAAGCGCTGATAACAACGCCGAGGCCGCTTCATAGACGGTTATTGTGCAGATGAATCCGCAGGCTTGCTTGGCAAAATATCGACAAGCAGTTTTCCGTAAATTCTATTACGTACTGTATTTGCCCGTTCAGCGCCTTTTTCTCTTTTGGGAGAGAAATCGAATTTCATATCGTAGCGATAGCCAGCGCGGATAATTTCGATATATACAACTTCACCCTGCTTGACAAGCTCTTCGCCTTTCTCTTCAAGAGTGATATCGTAACTCAATCTATTCATTTTGATTGCGTTTTGCCGGGAGTCCTCTGTTTTATCAGCAAGAAGCTGATGTACCCACTCAAATTTTTCAAAATTCGTATCAAGAATCTTGAACACCTCATCTAAGCTTATTGCTTGCGAACGTGTCTGCGCACTAGCAAATCCTGCTGAAACAAACAGACAACCACACAAAATGAGTAACTTTCTCATAAAATCCCCCAATATTATTATAAATCCTGAGTATAACCCTGTTCATGCTTTTGGTCAAGCGCTTTGTCAATTGACAGGTAGTCCCTGCCGCCGCCCCCGCTTGACATTTCTCCCGCCCTGTGTTACCCTGCTTTCAGTATGAAAACAGGCAGTGAACCATGGAAGAACAACACAGTACAATTTCCCTCAAGTTTAGCCGGCGTGCTGCCGAACACACACACACACACACACACACACACACACACACACACATGAATTCGCCCTTTTACCAGTAAATGGGCTTAGTTTAGGGGAGAGGTCTGTCCGCAGGCAGATTTCGGATTCCAGATTTCGGATTTCAGAGGGTTCGGGCCGCGATACGGTACCTGCCGCAGACGGCGGGGTACTTACGTCAGTCTTGGCGGTATCTGCTTTCAGTGTGTGCGTTGTTAATTCCAGCATAATTTCTTTTCAGAATGGGGCATTTTCTTTAGAAAATGCCGCGTTTTCTTTCCAGAATGATTTGTTTTCTTTAGAAAACAGTTCGTTTTCTTTTCAGAATGACTCATTTTTTCAAGAATATAACTCATTGTCTTTAGACAGCGACTCATTGTCTTTAGACAACAACTCATTGTCTTTAGACAGCAGCTCATTGTCTTTAGACAGCGGCTCATTGTCTTTAGACAACAGCTCATTGTCTTTAGACAACAGCTCATTGTCTTTAGACAGCAGTTCATTGTCTTTCCAGAATACAGCCTTTTTTAGAGCTAGAACCCTAATCACGCAAGGAGACTATTAGCATGAGCCAAAGAACTGACTGGCTGCCCGGCACGCGAAGCGGGCAATTGATGATGGCGAAGGATTGGACGTCGGTTTTGGGCGGGAAATTTGCCACGTGGAATGTTCCGGCGGACGTAAACAGCGAGCTGAACATCCTGACGCAGGC
>JAITHM010000075.1 GCA_031279965.1 Spirochaetaceae bacterium | reverse complement strand
GCCACAAAAATTCGAGAAAACATGTCCCTAAAACGCCTTGCCGCTGTTGAAGCAGGCCCGCAGGAAATACTTGAAAGCTATATTCATGGTGATGGTGCCATTGGCGTTGTGGTCGTTCTTGCCGCCGATAAACCGGAAGTACTTGAAAAAAGCTCTGTTAAAGAGTTTATCCACGACCTTGCACTGCATGTGGCGGCATTTAATCCAGCAGCTATTTCTAAAGAAATGATTCCTGCCGCCACAATCAACGAGCAGCAGGAAATATTCCGCAAGCAGATGGAAAGTGACGAAAAGCTTCAAGGCAAACCAGAAAATGTGCTTGATGGTATACGGAAAGGTAAAATCAACAAGTGGCTTACCGAAATTTGCTTACTTGACCAGGGCTTTGTCAAAGATGATAAACTTACCGTGGCTAAAGCGCTTGAGGCAGCAGGCAAGGCAGCGGGCGGGACACTTACCGTCAAAAATTATTGTTATTTCCGTGTTGGCGGTTAACAATGCGCTGTCTTGGCAAGGGCAAGCACTTAAGATACAATGAGGAGAGGCATGCGTAAAGCTTACCAAATTGCATGTCTTGTCCGGTAGAGAGGCGGATTATGGCGGAACAGTTACAGATGGTTACCTTTCAGCTTGCCGACGAGCTTTATGGCATTAATATTCTTGATGTCAAAGAGATCGTGCGGGTTCAGGCCGTCCGCTCAATTCCCAATGCGCCGGGATATGTCGAAGGAATTTTTAATCTTCGAAGCGAGATTATTCCCATCATTAACCTTCACAAACGTTTTGCTCTTAAAAAGATCACAATGGCGCCGGAAGACGAGCTTCTTTCTGGCTTTGTCATTATTGATATTGATGGCATGAAGGTTGGCGTGGTTATTGATAAGATTTCGCGTGTTGTTACGATTGAACGTGACGAGATTCAGCCGCCGCCTCAGATGCTGAGCGGTATTGGCGCTGAATATATCCAGGGTGTTGTCCGTCAGGAGGCAAGCTATCTTATCATTCTGGATATCCGCAGTCTTTTCAACTCACGCGAACTCCAAAAAATTGCCGAACTGCGCCGGTAGTCAATATTCTCTGTATTTGAAATATGGCTTGAAAAAAAACACTGTTTTTCTGTTCATATTTCAAGTATAAACAAAAAAACTGTTTGTTAATAATTTTTCGTTTCTAACCTAAAATAATAGAATTGTAAGTTAGGTATAACTGTTCTCACTTGACCGGGAAAATCGTATATTGGATATATGAAATTTGCCCGCATTTTTTCAATTTGTGTGATGCTTGCAGCGTGTTCTGAGTTTGCCGAAGTGCAGAAAAACCAAAATGCCGTCCGTGATGGCTTTTTGATTAATGTGCGTTTTCCTGGTGAAGATGAACTTTCCAATTCTGTAGCACGCACTGTGTTGCCGGGAATGCCAACTGTGTTGCAATGGGAGCTGAATGCGTCTCGTAATGGCAGCACGATCCTTTCCCATGTGATGGTTACAAATGGTCAGCTTGTCAGCGCGAATGGCACTGCCTACGCCCCTCTCGCCGGCGATGTGCTGAATCTGACCTACCCTGATGCAGCCGCCCCTGCCGCACAGGCATGGATAACCGTTACCGAACAGCACATTGCCACCGGTGTGATAAATGCAACCTTGACACTGCTCAGTTCAGGCAGGGGAACCATTGCGCTGCCCATCGATTTTTACAACGGTTTCCCTCATGATACAGGGCAAAACATTGTCCGTGTAGAAAGCTATCTGTATCATGATTTTGATGATTATCAGTATGCGGCAAATCCTTTGAGAGAAAATACTGCCGCACCTTTTGCGGCAAGTCCTCAAGGAACATCGTGGTCGCGCGTCATTGTTCAGTTTAATGGCAGCACAATACAATCGGGCGCACGATTTTTAAAATCGATATTTTACCGCGCAAACGGAAGCGTTGCGAAGATTCTTGTTGAGTCGGTACTTGTGCGTGATAATCTTGCAAGCACGACATGGATTAATCCAGGCACAGGATTAGTGGAAAACAAACTGACCCTTGATAAAGCCGCTTTTGACTGGTCTGACGCGACGCTTAATAATATTAATATAACACTTAATGGAACACAGATTCCTATCCCAACGACGGGGAGTCCATTTTATATTCAGCAAAGTGGAAATACAGGAGGGGTATATCAGATTAGTTATGATACTATAAATCTTGATAAACTTTCGTTTAAACTCCTTGTAAATGGCGTTCAGCAGATGCCTGCCGCTATGACAGATAGTTTTGTTTCATATAACATTACCACAATTACCGGTGTGTATATGCTTTCTATAACAATGCTTGCTTCTGACGGCATAACAAAAAACATCTATCGTTTTGAATATGATTATTATTCTGGTTCGCATTATTATTATGTCAGTGCAACTGGAAATGACGGCAATACAGGCATTGTACAAACAGCACCGTTTGCCACGGTGAGCAAGGCGCTGAGCACTGCCGGACAAGCTTTTGCAGTAATCGAGGTGCTCGATGAAATTACCGAATCGATTATGATCAACAACAATTCAATACTTCTCAAAGGAAGCGGAACGGTTAAATACAGCAGCACAGTGCTGACACTTGCTGATACGAATTCCCAAGTAACTCTCAGTGAAGGTATTACGCTAAAATCGATGCCTGCCAGCGCCCAGAATAATCAGGGGGTTGTCTGCGTTCAAAAAGGCAAATTGAGCATGAATGGCGGCCTTATAACGGGAGGCAAAGTGCGAAAAGGCGGTGGTGGTGTCGAAGTCAGTTCCGGCGCTGCTTTTGTCATGACAGGCGGTGAAATCAGCGGCAATGTATCAATTGCGACGGTGAATGGTGAAGGGGGAGGTGGAGTGTTGGTAACAGGATCAACTGCGCGTTTCGATTTTTCAGGCGGTATAATTAAAGAAAATACATCGGGAACTCTCTTGACGTCACCCACTGGAGGAGGAGGGGGAGGGGGTATTACTGTTGCTAACGGTGCGGCCTTTTTGATGACAGGAACGGCCGTGTTAAGCAAAAACAGTGCTTACTATGGCGGTGGTCTATATGTTATCCGAACAACCAACGCCGAACTTGCTGACGGAACTATCAGCGAAAACGAAGCGCGGGAAGGCGGCGGTATCAATGTGAGTGGTGATTACGTGAGCCTACAGAATCAAAAGAACCTTAGCATACGCGGCGGAATACTGCGTGGCAACAATGCGATTGACGGCGGCGGTGCTATCTCGCTCTACGAGTCCGGCATAGTAATTTCCGGTGGAACTTTATCCGGCAACGAAACACACAACGGCGATGGAGGTGCTGTTTTTATCAAAAACAACAGTGTTTGTCATATTGAAGGCGGCGTGATAACCGGCAACAAGGCCGTTGCAGGAAATGCCATTTCCCTGACAAGCACTGGAGGCGGTCTAAGCATCCGGGGGGCACCGCTCATCACACTTGATAATGATATTTATCTGTATAATTCCGGCGCAGCACAAAAAAAGATACAGGTTCCGGCAGCGCTTGACCCTTCAATAAAAATAGTAGCTCGCATTACTGTAGCAGACAATGCCTATACCACGGCCTCTAAAGTACTGGAAACAGCGCTTGCCGGCATTCACCGTAAATTCATTGTAACGCCCAAAAACGGCCAGGAATACTGGGCAGTTG
Source organism: Spirochaetaceae bacterium (assembly GCA_031279965.1). Lineage (GTDB taxonomy): Bacteria > Spirochaetota > Spirochaetia > Treponematales > Breznakiellaceae > JAIRPU01. The sequence continues at coordinate 1,386 of JAITHM010000075.1, read as the reverse complement.
ATGCTGTAGGACATCTAGTACACGCCGTAGCGACTCGTACCGTAAGCTCTTATACACCTGGTTACGCGAGTCTTGCCGACGCATTCACTGAGGCCCAGGGAACTGATTTTCAAAGCGATATGATTTGCGTTCAGCGAAGCGCGAAAATTGAAGCGCCGGCGGAGGTTGCACTAGGAAAAAACATTACGCTTACAACTATTGCAGGAACGGCTATAACGCTTCAGCGTGCCGCCGCTTTTCCCGGAACATTCTTTTATGTTAATGGCATATTACATATCGAACCACATTTATCATCTGTGCTGATTATTGATGGCGCAAAACCATTTGTGGCAAGCGGTATGCTTTTCGAAGTTCGTACAGGAGGCAGCCTTACGATGAATACCTGCACTATGCTGGTTAATAATAATTTTGCCGGCTATGGCGGCGCGGTTGCCGTTAACGGCGGGATTTTTGTGATGAATGGTGGCGAGATACGAGATAACGAAGCACTCGCCGGCGGCGGTGTTTTTGTCAACTCCGGGGCAGTGTTCTACCTTAATACATTGGCCGGCAAATTTGATATTCATAATAATACGAGCGCAGGTTCTGGTGCGAATGTTCAGGCTCTAGGAGCATTTTATGTCAATGGGGTTAGCGAGAACAGTTATTAATGCCGCTTTAGGCGAGCGCGGCGAGGCGGTCGCAGACGAAGGCGCTCTTTTCGGCAAGCGGCAGAGAGCCGGTCTGTAAAACGAGCACGTTGGGAGCGCGGGGGTCTAGTTTCACGCGGCCCGCCGACTCTTTGACGAGGCGCAATGCGCGTTCGATGTTGATGTTGGCGACGCGGGCAAACTCGACGCGCGCTACTCCGGCGCGCTCTTTGAGAGAGAGCACGTCAAGCTGCTTGCAGATAATCCTTATTTCGGCAAGCGAGAGCAGCGCGCGCGCCTCGGCGGGCAGCGGGCCGAAGCGGCCTTGCAGCTCAGAGAGAACCTCGTCCAGCTCGTCGCGGCTTCGCACGGCGGCTATCTTCTTATAAGCTTCCATTTTCTCCTGCGCTCCTGAGATATAGCTGTCCGGGATAAAGCCTGTGTATTCAAGCTCCAAAAGCGGCTCGCCTTCAGATTCGCGCCGCTCTCCTGTGAGCCTGCCTATCGCCGCATCGAGTAAGCGCAGGTAGGTATCGTAGCCGACCGAATAGATGTTACCCGACTGGTCGCGCCCTAGGAGGCTGCCCGTGCCGCGTATCTCCATGTCTTTCATCGCGACCTTAAAGCCCGCGCCAAGCTCGGTAAAATCCGATATTGCCCGAAGGCGCTTCATAGCAAGCTCGCCGAGCGCGCGGCCGGACGGATAAAAAAGATACGCGCTCGCCGCCCTCTCGCCGCGCCCGACGCGCCCGCGCAG
>JAITHM010000028.1 GCA_031279965.1 Spirochaetaceae bacterium | reverse complement strand
GGCTCTTTTTATAGGTTTCGCGCGCCTTTTTAAGCGCGTCTCTGCTTGTTAGTTTTGTCATGCGCCCCTCCTATCCTAACTGCTGCAAATCGGTAATGATGCCGGGGATTTGGTCGGGGCTGACGTTGGCATACACCTTGTCGCCCTTCGGCCCCTGCGCCATCAACGCCGGCGCAAGACTACACGCGCCCAGGCACGCCACCGTCTGCACGGTAAAGCCCAAATCATCGGTTGTAATCTTCTTCTCACTCAAACCCAGTTCCTTACGCAGCCGTTCCAGATTTGGAACCGACTTGCGCACATGGCAGGCCGTCCCGTCGCACACCTTGATGATGAACTTCCCCTTGGGATCAAGAGAAAAGTTCTCGTAAAAGGTAGCGACGCCATAAATCCGCGCCTCGCTTACGCCCAGTTTCTTTGAAATGTACGGAAAAATATCCTTGGGAAGGTAATTGTATTTCTCCTGCACACCCTGCAAAATGGGGATAATCGAGCCCGGTTTGGCCCCCCATTCCTTGATGACGTCATCAACGACGCCAAAATCAATACTTGCAGCCATTTCTGTGTCTCCTTACACAATTTTAATTTTCTATAATTGTAAATCTGTTTTTTGCTACTGTCAAACGATTTTTCACGCTTGCAGCTTTAATTTCAGAACATCTGTACATCAGGAGGCCATCTTAAATTGCCGGGCGTTCATTATCAGCATTTGCAGCCGGTTTTCTATGTTGGCGAAACTTACATCGGGATCATAATCAAGCGGCAGTATCTGGATATTTGGATACCATTCCTTAAGCTTTTTTACAATTCCGCGTCCGCAAAAATGGTTCGGCAGGCATCCAAACGGCTGCAACAGCACGAATGATCGTACGCCGCGCTCCGCATAGTGTGCAATATCTGCACCTATCAAAAATGATTCTCCCGACATTATCGAACGGTGCATGAGCGGCACTGCTGTCTCCGCAAGTTCGGACAAGCGCACGGTCGGCTCAAAAAGCGGATGCTTACGTGCCGCCCGGTCAGCAAAATTTATTGCGATATCAACAAATTTATTCCCTACAAATGAATAAATCGCATCAAATAACGAATGTCGCACACCAAAATCTTGTATTTCGGCAACTGTATGATGGACAAAAAGCTGCTGATAAACATTGTGCATGTCTGGAATTATAACCTCCATCCCGTTATCTTCCAGATAACGTTCAATCTCCAAATTCGCCCCCTGATGGTACGGCATAAAATATTCTCCGTTGATCAGCACCCGGTCGCGGGGGTGTGACCTGTCATAGCGCACCGCCCCCAGATCGGCAAGTGCCTTTTTGTACATTTTAAACGCTTTTCCAATCCCTCCCTGGACAAACCCATTGCCTATTTCAATAAAAGCGTTTTCAACAATACGATCGGTTTCCCCCTTTTCCAACTCGTAGGGCCGTATCTTCCGGCGTAACTTTTCAAGTACATCAGTGAGTATAAACCCGAAAAGCACCTTTGCGTAGGCGAACGGCGTCCACTTGAAACCAGGATGTATATTCTTGGTATCATAAAGATCTGTGTCAAAAACAGGAACCTCAGAAAATCCTGCCGCATCAAGCGCTTTACGGGTAAGCACCATGTAATTGGTAAGCCGGCAATCGCTTAGAATCTTGCCTGTACCAACGGCAACTTTGGAAAGATCGTATTTGCCGCTCTGTAGCGCCAAAAGAGCCTCGCCTATAATAACTTGCGCGGGAAAACAAATGTCGTTGTGCACGTATTTCTTCCCTAGCGCGATAGCTTCCTTGTCCCCCATAGGCAGTGGTTCCGCACGCACACCTTCATGTACAAGACAGGAACTTAATATATGGCAAAACGCCCGGCTTACGTTAGGTATCAACAATATCCGCTGGGTACAGTCAGTTTTTTTGAATTTTACTGGATACGGCTCGGCAAGTGTGCGAATCTGCCGCGGTTCCTTTTGGCGGCGAAGCATCACCGTTTCGACAAACGAACGTACCCGGATTCGCAAAGGCCCTGCAACATCACTTTCGTCCAATTTAAGGATGAGCGGCGTTTTACCGGAAATCTCGTTCATAATTCTGACAATCTCGTCGCTGTAAAGTGCATCATGTCCACAGCCAAAACTATAGATCTCTGCATATTCAAGCGCCTTGTGTTCCGCCGCAATGATCGCACCCGACAATAACTGTGCATGATTTGTGTTGGTAATCTCACAGCGTGTGTTGCGCAGTGCAACATCATACAGGCCAGGAAGCGAATCCAGCGTGAGCACCGGTATGCCAATGCTGGTAAAATAGCGCGAAAGATGATGATTCACCAGCTCATCATACTGATAATACCGCCCGGCAATCACGACGGCAAATTCACCGCGCTTTTCAACATCAGCAAGAATTGTTTTGCCGCACGACAGCATTTGTGCGTTAAATTCGGCAAGAGCGGCATCTGCCTGTTTAATGGCGGCGCGGCACACCTGTTCCGGCGTGTTAAACGTTTCGCGCATGTACTGACAAAGCTGATTGTCCCGGTCATGCGTGGAAAACCAATGAAAGACCGGTGAATCAAAGGGAATTCCCATACGTTGCTCAGGATTGTCTGAATGGCGGATTACAAGCGGATACCCTTTAAGAACCGCGCAGGTAAAGGTGCTGAACTTTTCACCATGCTGCGGTGGAAGCCTGTTCATCTGCGGTAAGAAAATACGGTCTACCTGTTGCTCAGCCAAATCTCCAACATGTCCGTGGATAAGTTTTGCTGGAAAACAAACCGTATCGCTGGCAACATACTGTATCCCTTTGTCAAAAAGACTCTGCGAGCTTTTGCGGGAAAGTTTAACGTTAAAGCCAAGCGCCCGGTAGAACGTTTTCCAGAACGGCATCGACCGCCAAAAATCCATAACACGGGGAAGTCCAATGGTAATATTCCGCTGGGGAAGAAGCGATGTAAAAACATAGTCCTTAAAGAGCAGCTCTTCCCTGATTTTAACCATATCGGGAACGGCATCCATCGCACGGGTAAGCTCCTGCACCTTTGCCTGAACCGCCGGATCAGCCGCCTCGCCGACAAGTTCACCGCGCTCGCACCGGTTGCCGGTAATCCATGTTTGACCGTTTGAAAACCGAATCAGCGTCCGGTTACATTTATTTGAACAAAAAGGACAAGCCAGATTCGCTTCCTGCGTATAACTAAAATTTTCAAGTGCGTCGAATCCAATAAAACGCGATTTGTTTTTCGTCCCGTGCGGCGAAGTATACCCATGTTCAAGGATCTCCCGTTTGGTTAAAAGTGCGATGCCGATTGCCCCCATTTCGCCGGGAAACGGAGCGCGGACGACAGAACGTCCCAGATACTGTTCCAGCGCGCGTAACACGGCATCATTCTTGAATGTCCCTCCTTGCACGACAATTTTGTCTCCAAGATCAGTTTGATTGGAAATTCGCACCACCTTCGTAAACACATTCTCGATAATCGACCGGCACAGACCAGCCATAAGGTCGTCAGCCTGTTTGCCGTTTTTTTGCTCGGTGATAATCGTGCTGTTCATAAACACCGTACAGCGGCTCCCAAGCCGGGCTGGATTTTTCGACCCAAACGCCGCGCCGGCAATTTTCGTTACCGGAATACCCAGTGTTGCGGCAAAATTTTCCAAAAAGGAGCCGCAGCCTGATGAACATGCTTCATTTACCGTAATGTTGGTTACAATATCGTTGGTAATGTTGATAGCCTTCATATCCTGACCGCCAATATCAAGAATGAACGTTGCCCCCGGCACATATTTTTGCGCGGCAGCGGCGTGAGCTACCGTTTCTACCGTGTGATAATCCGCCCCCAGCGCCTTGTCAAAAAGCAGCTCGCCATAGCCTGTTGTACCCAACGCAACAACCTCCAGCGTAATTCCTGCCGCGCGGTATTTCGCATTCAGCTCAATAAGCGCCGCGCGGATAACGGCAAGTGGTTCACCTTTGTTGGGCGCATAAAAACTATCAACTACATTTTCCCGCTCATCAATCAAAGCAAATTTACTTGTTGTGGAACCGGCATCAATGCCCAGGTATACACGGAGTGTATCGCCATACTGAGCGCGAAGCACCTCAATGTTATTCTCTATCGTGCGCGGACGGTGGCGTTCCTCAAAATTCAACTGCTCTGTCCGCGTGGTAAAATATGTTTCCTGCGGCTGCGTTTCCTTCCCTGCGGCAATCTCACGGAACATCGAAAGCGATGTGAGCGCCGCTTCGGGACTAAAGTTTGCCTCGAAATCGGCAAACATCTCGTCCACTGCAAGTGCTGTTCCCCAGGCAATAAGCAGCTCTGGATGCTGGGGCCGGATAATATCAGATTCTTTCATGCCCAGCCGTTCGGCAAAAACCCGGATAAGCGTTGGATTAAAAGTCAGCGGGCCGCCTTCGAATATTACAGGCGGCTTTATTTCCAGACCTTGCGCGAGGCCGCCAATCGTCTGCCGGACAATTGCATGAAAGGTTGAAAGGGCAACGTCTTCCCGTAATCCGCCCTGATTCAACAATGGTTGAATATCGGTTTTAGCAAAAACGCCGCAGCGGCCTGAAATTTCATAAACCTGAGTTCCGCGCGCGGCAAGTGCTTCGAATTCTTCCACCGGCGTCCGCAGAAGTGTAGCAATTTCGTCAATAAATGCGCCGGTTCCTCCCGCGCAGCTTCCATTCATCCGCATATCTCCGGCAATAAGCCGTTTTGTCGTCTCGTCATGATGAAAAAAGACGATTTTTGCGTCTTGCCCGCCCAATTCGATAGCAACACGGGCGTGGGGATAGAAATTTCGAACAGCAATGGAATTGGCAACCACCTCCTGAATGTAGGGGGCGTGAATAAGCGATGCTATCGTTCTGCCGCCCGAACCGCAAAAAGCGAGCCGGAAAGTCTCGTGCGGGAAACACTCAAATACCATTTTAAGAAAAGAAAGGACTATTTCACTTTGGCATGCGTTATGCCGCTGATATTTAGAAAAAACAATTTCTTTTGTGTCAGGTTGTATCGCTACCACTTTAACTGTGGTAGATCCTACGTCAACACCAAGATGTAACATATTATACCTCATTTACCATATAAGCTTCTGTTTGTTAATCAGCTCATATCTTAAAAATACTACGACAATATTAAAATTTTGGGGAGAGGGGAAGGGCTGCATCGGCCTTCACAATCCAAAGCCGTTAATTCTTTGTTATATAATGAATTAGCAAAAAACACCCCCCCTCTCAAAATACAGTTTGCGTAACTCATTACAGTATGATAGACTGTCATTCATAATGATGAAACTTATCGTAAACGCGGATGATTTTGGATTGTCTGAAGCGGTGAATCACGGCATTATCAAGGCATATACGGCAGGTGTTGTGCGTTCGACAACGCTTATGGTCAACATGAATGCGGTCGAACACGCGCTTGAACTTTCCAAAGCATATCCTCAACTGGGTGTTGGCATTCATCTGACGCTTACTGCGGGGAAGCCTCTTTCTGGTAAGGCGGCGTCGCTTGTTGACGGCGCGGGGAATTTCTGGAAGCAGCTTTCGTTTTTTACAAAACTGGAAGAAGGCACCATAAAACTTGTGGATATTGAAACTGAATGGCGCACCCAGATAGAAACAGCACGAAAGCTTGGTTTTGCCGTCACTCATCTTGACAGCCACCATCATGTTCATTTACACTCTGAGCTTGCCGCACTCTCATTCAAGCTTGCCGGCGAATACAAACTGCCGCTGCGCATTGGAAAGGCGAACGCCGCCGCCAGAAACGCCGCAGTGCGGACAAGCGATTATTTTTCGATGGAGTTTTATGGCGAAGGACGGACTGTGCATCATGTTATTGATTGTATTGCGCCGCATAGTAACGAAGACATTTCATTTGAACTTATGGTGCATCCTGCATATGTTGATAAAACATTGTTACAGGCAACCGGATACGCACTTGCACGGCTTGATGAGCTTGAGGCGCTTACCAATGATGAATTGCTTCAATATATAAAAAGTACTAACATCAAGCTTGTCAATTTTGAGGAATTAAAATGAGTTTAAAAGTTTGTACGATTGGCGGCGGGTCAAGTTATACGCCCGAGCTTGTTGATGGTTTTTTAAAGCGGGCTTCAACGCTGCCTGTGAGCGATTTATGGCTTGCTGATATTGAAGCGGGGCGGGAAAAGCTTGAGATTGTGGGAAATCTTGCGCGGCGTATGGTAAAACGCGCAGGAGTACCGATGAATGTACACCTTACTTTTGATCTTGACGAGGCTCTTGACGGCGCTGATTTTGTAACGACCCAGATTCGTGTCGGCTTACTGGACGCGCGCGAAAAAGACGAAACGATACCGCTTAAGCACGGTATTTTGGGTCAGGAAACTAACGGCGCAGGCGGTCTGTTTAAGGCGCTGCGGACGATTCCTGTTATCCTTGATATTGCCGAAAAAATGACACAGTGCTGCCCGGATGCATTTCTTGTGAATTTTACCAATCCATCAGGTATGGTTGCCGAGGCGCTTTCCCGGTATGGGCCGCTTGCAAAAAACCGTTTTGTCGGTTTGTGTAATGTTCCAATTCACATGGAAAAAGCTGTTGCAAAAATTTTAGGCATAGATGATGCGCGTTTGCGGATAGACTTTGCCGGCCTTAATCACATGGTTTTTGGCCTGCGTATCTATGTTGACGGCGTTGATAAAACTGCGCAAACGCTTGAAACGATAGCATCTCTTGATACTTCAGCCTCCGATCTGGCTGTTAAAAATATCGTTGCAGTAAAATATTCCCCCGAATTTACCCGTGCATTAGGCGCGCTTTTGTGCCCCTATCATAACTATTACTATCATAGTGATACGATGCTTACTGAAGAACTTGCCGAATTTAAAGCGGGAAACATCCGCGCGCAGCGGGTCAAAAAAATCGAGAAGGCACTTTTTGCAACCTATGCTAATGAATCGCTTGATGTGAAGCCCAAAGAGCTTGAGGAACGCGGCGGGGCATTTTACAGTGATGCAGCCTGCCGTCTTATTAATTCGATTTACAATGACACAGGCGATATTCAACCGGTTGATGTCGTGAATGACGGGGCAATCTTTGGCATTGACCGTGAGAGTGTTGTTGAAGTAAGTTCGGTTATACGGCGTTCAGGGCCGCGGCCTTTGCAGGTCGGATCATTGCCCGTTGCAGTGAACGGCCTTATCCAACAGATAAAATCGTTTGAACGGCTGTGCGTGGAGGCTGCCGTTGAAGGAAGCTATGATAAAGCGGTGCTCGCATTGGCGATAAATCCGCTTACCCCCAACGAAGCTGTGGCAAAGCAGGTCGTTGACGAGCTTCTTGAAGCGCACCGCGCTTACTTACCCCGCTTTTTCCGATAGACGGCAGCCAGCAATTTTCCGTCCAAGAAAGACCGAAAACGTATTGATGCCGGTAACCATCACAAGAAGCACGACTGCCGTTCCATAGGCTGGGCCTGTATTCATGCCTTCGTTCCAGAGCTCGTAAAGATGGACGGCAAGAGTCCGCGCGGAAACTTTGGTGCTTATAGGAAGCTGTGCGACAGTACCGGCAGTATAGATAAGAGCGGCAGTTTCTCCGGCGATGCGGCCTGCAGCAAGAATAACGCCGGCAAGTATTCCAGGCAGCGCGGCAGGCAGTGCAATACGGAACACTGTGCGGAGCTTACCGGCTCCCAGTGCAAAACTCCCCTCCCGAAAGTTTGCAGGAACTGTTTTGAGCGCTTCTTCCGTGGTGCGCATGATAAGAGGCAGTATCATCACTGCAAGAGTGCATGCACCAGCAAGCACTGAGTAGCCCCAGCCAAAAGCTGTTACAAAAAGTAAGAAGCCGAAGAGGCCGTATACGATTGACGGTATTCCTGCAAGTGTTTCCGCCGTTAAACGAACCAGCGAAATAAAGCGATTGCCCTGCCGTGCGTATTCAACAAGGAAAATCGCCGAAAAAAGCCCCAAAGGCACGGCAATGGCAAGCGAAAGCAGCGTTATTCCTAATGTTGTTACCAGAGCAGGGAGAAGCGATACATTTTCGGAAGTATACACAGGATTAAAGAGCGAAGGGCGAAGGTTGGGGATACCTTTAATCAGAATAAAAACAAGAATGCCGCACAGCATTAGTGCTGTCCACAATGCGGCAAGGATGCTGAGTACTTTGAATATTTTTGGCATCCATTGAACGCCTGCCTTCAGCTTCACACATCCATCATAGTACACTACAGGAAAATGTACTACCCGCACATCGCATGAATTTGTACTTCATGTTATTATTTATTTGAAGTTCCGCGCAGCTTATAAATGACGAGCAGAATGTTATAGTAAAAATAACGGAATATACGGAAAATACGCAGCGGGTTACGGAAGCAGAAGCCTATCCATTCAAGGCCGCTTTCAAACATGACACGGGAAGGACGCCTCCGCCGTTCAGCAAATACATCAAAAATATCACTGCACCAAAGACGTAATCCTGTGTTAAGCCGTGCACTGTTCCGGGTAATCCAGCGTTCGCCATTGTGCACTCCTGAATTTACAAGCAGCAACGACGGCGCTGATTTACGAATTACCTGAATCAGCGTTTCTTCACTTTGTTTTTTGAACGAGCCGGGAAAACGCCCAATAATCCTTAGTTTGGGGAAAGTTTCCCGAATGTGTTTTTCCGCTTTGGTGAGAACGGGAATTTTACCGCCAAGAAGATATACAGTGCGTTCCCGTAGTTCCAGAATCGTAAGAAGATTGACAATAAAATTAAACGGCATATACCGTTCCGGTGTTTTCCCCGTAAGAAAACGCGCACCGCCAACAAGGCTTTTGGAGATAGGAATAACAAGCGCCGCATTCTGAATATATTCACGATATTCACCAGACCGTCGTGCCCGCAGAAGATCCCACAACGAAAGCAGCACAATGTTCTTGCCTTCACTCCCGCGCAGCAATGCGGAAATGACGTCTTCGAATTTATCCCGGGGAACTATATCAATAGGAACTTTTAATAATTCTATTCTTTCGCAGTATGCTTCCATGATCCCTTCTCCATTAACATTATTTGAACAGCGGCAATAGCAAAAAGCGCCGCAGTTTCCGTCCGTAAAACTGTACGGCCCAGCGACAGCGGCTTAAATCCGTGACTAATAAACGACTTTGCTTCTTCCGGTGAAAACCCGCCTTCAGGTCCAACTACCAGTGCTATCAGTGTTATGTTTTCTGTAAGATAATCATGAAGTGTACACTGCGCAAGAGGTGTAGTATGCAGCAGTATTCCAATACAGCTTACATCGGCAGCATGGAACTCCTTCCAGATTTCAAACAATTCCTCGTGCTCTACAGGCTCACGGACATGTGTATCAACCGTTGAGCCGCTCTGTTCGCGGCCTGCCCGAATTATCCGCCGCCAGCGCTCTGTTTGAGTTTCGCCGCACCGCCGCACTGAACGCGCCGCAACAAAAGGAACGATTTCTGCAACCCCGCATTCTGCCGCCTGCCGGACAATAAGATCCATTTTCGATCCCTGAGGAAGAGCCTGAATAAGCACAATATGCGGAAGGGATTTTTCTGATTTATCCGGCAGGCCATCCGCTGTATTTACTATGTCCAGAAGAATGTGCTCCCTGGTAACGGCAAGCGCTTTGGCCTGCACGCGATGCCCTGAAGGGAGCGTTGCACTAAAAGTCTCGCCTTCGCACAGACGGCGGACGCGGGCAAGATAGTGGTAGTCTTTGCCGGTAAGTACCACATGACCTTCGGCATCTGGCATGGAGTGTAAGATAAATTGCTTCATTGTTTGTTTTATTATCGGCGAGTGTGTGAAGATTATTTCAGATAACGATTAATTAAACCCAAAATATTTTTCTTGCGATGAAGTTGCCGACGGTTAAGGCATTTCGTATTTATTCCGACAATGGAATCAAGAGGGGATATTATGATTAATCCAGTAACAGCGTCGCTGCTTTCTGGCGCGCCTTATATATTCAGCGCCGGAGACAGCACCCGGACTACAGTGCCTGTTCGGCCTGCAAACTATATTTACGCTCATTTTAAGCATGTATCAGGAATTCCCGCACCGGATGGAGTGCAGGGTGCCGCCGTTACAAAACTTAAAATACTTGATACGCTTATAGAGCGTCTTTCCCAGCTTCGAAAGAATCAGGCAATAGCATCGCAATTTACCGATTCTGATGTATCAAGCGAAGAACAAATTGACGCGCTCATCGAAGAATTACGCAAGCAGATGAAGACGGCACAAGCAGCCAGCACCGTCATGCCCTATGCCCCAAGTGCGGCAGTCCCTGCAGGAAGTTTTGTTTCTGCCTCCGCATAAGTCAGGCTCATTGCCAGGCAGCTGCGGCAGGTTGACGCTGAGTTTTTTGGAAGATATGCTAAAACAGTTTTACGGGGGTAAAAATATGAAGCAGGTTGTTTGTATAGGTGTATTTATTTTAGGCATGGCAGGCGTTGTGCACGCCGCCGATCCAGATCCTTGCGAGGGTTTTTGGATCAGTATTGACGATAAAACCGGCAAAGCAACAGCCGGCTGGGAAATATATGTGGTGAATGGAAAATTATTTGGGAAGATACTTTCTATTGCCGGGTTTTCTCAAGATATTCTTGCGGAAAAATGTAAGGAAAATTACCGCGATTTTCCAGTTGCGGGAAATGTTCGCATGATGAAAATCGTTGGCACACCATGGATTTACGGCCTTTCTGCCGAAGAACGCGGTATCTGGAGCGGCGGCAGCATTGTAGATCCTAATACCGGCAGTCTTTATAAATGTAAAATTACCTATCACGCGAAGCATCCCACGGACAAAAGCCGTGGAGAAACACTTGAAATGCGCGGCGAAATAGGATTAGGCGTAGGCCGCAGTCAATTCTGGCAAAAAACAAGCCGTGAAAATGCTTCAAGTTTGAAATAATAATTTTATGGCAGTTTCGAAGACTGGTAGACGTATGAGTGGTTTGCCGGTTATTATGCAATCTGGATAAAAGTGTGTTTCTTGAATTTCTCTACCCATTAGTATATATGTGGACTCCGTTTAATGTGATACAGTATATCACGCTCCGAGGGGCGTATGCCGCCCTTACGGCGCTTCTGTTGTGCTGTCTCTTTGGCGGATTCATTATTGAAAAATTAAGGCTGCTTAAAATTGGCCAGTCGATTCGTAACGACGGGCCGGCAACGCATCTTATCAAGGGCGGAACCCCGACAATGGGCGGTCTTATGATCATCCTAAGCGTTCTTATCTCAATGTTGTTCTGGCAAAATCTTCATAGTTTTAAGGTGTTGCTTACAATAGGCGCTTTTCTTGGGTTTGCCGCCGTTGGATTCCTTGATGATTATCTTAAGCTCCGGGCGCACAATTCTGATGGCCTGCCGGTGTGGGCAAAGCTTGCCGGTCAGTTTGTTGTGGCTGTGAGCGTTGTGCTTATGCTCTATTTCTCTGGTGAAGGAAGCACAGCCCTGTATGTGCCGTTTTTTAAGACCCCAATTATCGACATGGGCGTATGGTGGATACCTTTTGCTGTTCTTTTGCTTGTTGGGGAAAGTAATGCGGTAAATCTTACCGATGGGCTTGACGGGCTTGCCACAGGTCTTTTGCTCTTTGTTTTTGGGACGCTGGCCATACTCACCTATCTTACCGGGCGTGCTGATTATTCAGCGTATCTTAACATTCCATACATACCCGAAGCAGGCGAATTGACTGTATTTTGTCTTGCCGCGCTGGGCGCATGTGTTGGGTTTCTTTGGTTTAATGCCCATCCCGCAGAAGTATTTATGGGTGACGTAGGAAGTCTTTCACTTGGCGGTGTTATTGCAACTATTTCACTTATTATCAAAAAAGAAATTCTTATTCTGATCATTGGCGGTGTTTTTGTTCTTGAAGCGGCATCAGTGATTATTCAAGTGATTGTTTTCAAATACAAAAGAAAACGGGTTTTTAAGATGGCGCCGCTTCATCATCATTTTGAAATGTCAGGCTGGCAAGAAACTAAAGTTGTAACCCGTTTTTGGATACTTGGCGGACTTTTTGCTATCATTGCCCTTTCAACAATTAAAATACAATAGCCTGCCAAAACTTTATAGGTGGGATCTTTTAGCAACTTCTGAAATTCGCTGTCCCATACGTTCAAGCGGCACTTGTTCCATAACGTGTCCCATCTCGTAAGCAATGCGGGGCATTCCATAGACTATTGAGCTTGCTTCGTCTTGTCCCAGCGTCAGGCCGCCTTCGCGGTAAATTGAACCAAGCTGTGTCGCGCCGTCACGGCCCATGCCTGTCATGATAACGCCCAGCACATGGTTGTGATACGCCATTGCAGCCGAAAGAAAAAGCACATCAACAGAAGGCCTGTGTCCGCTCACAAGCGGCGCATTGGTAAGATGCACAATGCCATTTCCCGCCTGCCGTTCAACTTCAAGATGTCTAGAGCCTTCGGCAATGAGTATTCTGCCGGGAAGCACTTCGTCACCTTCTTCTGCTTCTTTTACTTCGAGCGGACAAATTCTGTCAAGGCTGTGAGCAAACTCTAGGGTAAAGCCGGCCGGCATATGCTGAACGACAAGCATGGGAAGATTAAGGTGTTTGTCAAGATTGGCAAACACAACCCTAAGCGCATCAGGCCCGCCTGTCGAGATTCCCAGCACGATGAGCTCCATGCGGCCTGGCTTAAGAAGCGGCGTGATCTTTCTGCCGGATCCATCTTCTGCAGTGACGTGAACTGCCGGATCAGGCGCCGGTATTACCGCATTTTTAAAACGACGCTGATAGCGCCGTCCGTAAGCAAGAAGCATCTCGTTCACCTGGTCTTTTACTGTAGCAATATCAGTTGAAATTGAACCGGATGGTTTTGTTACAAAATCGCTTGCGCCAAGATCAAGACAGCGCATTGTTACGGCCGCACCTTTTTCAGCAACCGATGAAAGGATGATAACAGGAATATTGATGCCGCGTCTTTTGCGTTCTTTAAGAAATTCAACGCCATTCATTTCAGGCATTTCAATATCAAGCACTATTGCATCAGGCTTAACGCGCGCAAGCTTTTCCAAAGCAAGCTTACCATTCATTGCAGTATCAACAACATGAAGACCAGGCCGTTCATCAATCATGGCGCTTACCAGTTTGCGCATTAAAGCTGAGTCATCTACTACTAACACATTGATATCTGCCATCGCATCACCCTGTTTATTTCCATTTTTTATAGAGCGTCGTCCACTCTGTTTTTACAAATTCAAATTGTGTTTTCATGCCAAAAAGCGATTCACTATGTCCGATATAGAGAAATGCTTTAGGATGCATCGAGTTCCAAAAATGATTTACTACTTCAAGTTGAGCTGCTTCGTCAAAATAAATAAGTACATTTCTGCAAAAAATTATGTCAAAATTCTGCCAAGGCGACGCATTTTTAAGATTGTGATAGTCAAACTTTATCCGGGATTTTAAAAACTCTTTTATTTTATAACCGCCTGCTACTTCATCAAAATATTTTTTAAGATACCCATCCGGCACACCGGAAATACGCGGCTTTTCGTAAAATCCTTCTTTCGCCGACATAAGGCATTTAAGGCTTAAATCGCTTGCCACAATCTCAAATTGCCACGGCAGAGAAAGTTTTTCGGCAAGAAGCATTGCTATCGTATATGGTTCTTCGCCCGATGAACAACCGGCGCTCCAGATTCGCACCGTAAAATCACCTTTAAGTTTTTTTTCTTTTATTAACTCTGGGAGCACGAACTTTTCCAGCGCGTCAAAATGCGGTTGATTACGAAAAAACCAAGTAAGATTCGTTGTTATTGCATCAAGAAAAAGTTTAAGTTCTTCTTTATTTGTTGAAATAGTCTCAAAATATGCTTTTGCGGTAGGAACATTACATTCCTGCAGACGGACACGGAGTCTTTGTACTAGAATAGGTTTATTTGTCGCCGTAAAATTAATGCCGCTTTCTTTGTAAAGCAAACTCCGGTAGTTTTCAAAATCCGCATCTGTAAAAAAATTCGCATCAAGCATTAAATGATTTTATATGCTTCCCACACTGCTGTCAAGTCTTAGAGTGAAGTGAGATTTTTGGAGGATGGCCTGCGGACAATAAACAGTGGACAGTGGGCAGTGGTTAGTGGACAGTGGTATTCTGTCTTGTCAGCGAGAGGTAACATCTACCGGCATAGATGCTGTCCACTGTCCACTGTCAACTGGCCTACTGTCCGTAGTAGGCGCTCTGGCCGTGTTTGCGCTCCCAGTGTTTGCGCGTGATGTGCTCGGGTAGCGGTTTGGCTTCGGGGTCAAGCAGGCGCGTCAGTAGGGCGATCTTGCAGATTTCCTCCAGCACGGCGGCGTTATAGACAGAGGCGGAGGCGCTCTCGCCCCACGTGAAAGGGCCGTGCCCGGCGACCAAAACCATGCTGCTGGAGGCGGGGTCGAGGCCGCCTTTTTGGAAGGTTTCCACTATGAGGTTTCCGGTTTCCAGTTCGTAATTGTTCTTTGTGGC
>JAITHM010000004.1 GCA_031279965.1 Spirochaetaceae bacterium | reverse complement strand
GCTTTCTAAGTTTTACAGACACATTGCCTTTACACCAGCCCCCAAAAGCACATTATTTTCTGCCGGGAGCAGCCCCAAAGAAGCATTGTTCATACAGCACCACACAATTATGCCTGTCCAAGCCGCACAACTATGTCAAGCATCGTGTTTACCGTCGACATAAACCGTGCTGATGCCGCATAACCATGTTGATATTTAATCATGTTCGAAAGTTCCTCATCAATACTTACACCAGAAATCGATTGGCGCATATCACGAAGCTGCTTCATTATCTGATTTTGCGTTTCAAGCTCTGTGATGCTCTGCTCGTGAAGTATACCGATCTGCCCTGTCGCATCGGCAAAGTATTCGTCAAAACTCGACAATGCTCCAACCATAACCCTGGTGTTTCGCACTGCCGCGATAGCCAGCGCCGCCTCGCCATTTCCTGGATTTGCCGGCCTGCCGTTTTCACCATAGCCCGACGCTATTGAAGACGGATCACTTATTAAGAGAGGATTAATTTCTATCCAGCCTGAAGGATGCGTAACAGGCGCTGTTGACCAACTTGCCGTATCGCCCGACAACGCATTAACAGCATCCGGCACAGTCCAATCGAAGGCCCCTTCCGGCCCGCTTGCCGCAAGAAGACCCGCATAGCCTTCCAGAAAGCGCCCGGAATCTTCCACATGCCGTATTACAAAATCTGGATCATTGCGGTTGCGCGTAATCGTACCTTTGAAAGAAAGCATTCCATCCCGGTTAAGCCGCGCGACCACATCCGCGCCAGAATTATTGATCCGTGTAATCAAATCCGCAACGGTGTCTTCGGCAAAATAGGGAATCTGTACCGTAGCACCAATTTCGCCTGCCGCCGAGAGGGTAATCGTTCCCTCAAGACCAATTTGAGCGCGCTCTTCCAGCCTATTAGTCCCGTTAATTCGAAAAATATAGCTTGAATCATACTCGCCATCTCCATTTCTGTCGTAATTACCCTGTTCATTCGTAACAAAATGATGTTCTGTCCAGAAATCCACCCCTGTTCGGCCATTAATACCAGAACCCGGCCGATGTGCCTCGTTAACCAAATCAATAAAATTCATTGTCATGTTATCAAGACTTTGAATCTCATCTTGAATTGTCCCATCCCGTAATTCAAGCAATGCGGCAAGACTCCCGCTTCCCCGGGGCGGCTCGAGAAGATCACCCGTATCAGACCAGGTTATTTGTGCGAAGCCTTCGGTATCAATACCGCTATTCATATCAAATTGCCGTGCAATTTTTCCCTGCACCAGTATTCTCCCGCCATGATGAAGCATAAATTCATCTGGATCGCGCCGGTCAACGGTAACACCGATAATTTTAGAAAGCCTGTCCACAAGAAGATCGCGCCGGTCATAAAGATCGTTAGGAAGATCGCCCTGCGCCTCTACCTGTTGAATAGTCCGGTTCAATTCGGCAATTTCTGTAGTTATATCATTGACACGCTTAACTGTAAGACGTATATCTTCATCAACCTGTTTTTGCAGATTCCCCAGATTTTTGAAGCGGTCGTGAATCCCATCAATGAGTGAGCGCCCCCGTTCGACAAGTGCATGGCGGGGAGGAAGGCTTGACGGGTTATTGGCAAGTTCTTGCCAGCCATCCCAGAAAGCATCCATTTTAGCGCGCAATGAATTATCGCCAACTTCAAGATAAAACCGATCAAGTTGTCGCACATACGAATCACGTGTTTCCCAGTAACCTTCAGCTCCTGCCTGAGCAACAATCCGGTTGTCGAGCAATTCATCCCGAATACGTTCTATGCGGCTTACCACAACCCCCTGACCAAGCTGGCCAGGCGTTTCCTCGCGGTTTAATCCGGGAAGATATATAGGCTCAAACGTTTTAAGCTCAATTCGCTGACGTGAATAGCCTTCAGTCGAAGCGTTTGTTAAGTTATGGCCGGTCACACGTAACGCTTGTTCGTGCGCCGAAACACCGCGTTTCCCAATCTCTAATCCCATAAATGTCGATGTCATAGGCACCTCTCTTGTTTCACTATCGGTATTTTTCGAAATGAGGTTAAGTATTCTTCCTTAAAATTAAATCTCCGGAGCAGCCTTGATTTTTTTAGTCTGTTTTGAGATACTTATACTATGCTGGCAAATAAAAAAGCGCTGGTTACTGGTGCATCACGCGGTATCGGCAAAGCAATCACCGTCAGATTTTTGGCGGAGGGCGCTGAAGTTTGGGGTATCGGCACCAGAGAGCCGGCAGATTTAGCAGAACAATGCGCCGCTTCTGGCGGCAATCTTCACTGGCACAACGCCGACTTAGGCAATGTTGATACTCTTGAGGCAACAATTGAAAACCTTATCTCCGCCTCTGGTGGGTTTGACATCTTGGTAAATAATGCGGGAATTACCCGTGATAATCTTTCGCTGCGAATGCCGCTGGAAGATTTTCAAAAAGTGCTTGACATCAATTTAACCGCCGCTTTCCTTGTCGCCCGAACAGTGGGACGGGCCATGATACGCAAACGGGCCGGCTCCATCATCAATATGGCGAGCGTTGTAGGAATGCACGGAAACGGCGGGCAGGCAAATTACGCGGCATCCAAAGCGGGACTTATTGCCATTACCAAAAGTCTTGCCGCTGAATTAGCAAGCCGCGATGTACGAGTTAATGCCATTGCGCCCGGTTTTATTGCAACTGATATGACAGCAGCAATGACCAGCGAAGCTAAAGAAAAAATTGCACAGGCAATTCCGCTTAAACGCCTTGGTAAACCAGAAGATATTGCGGCGCTGGCTCATTTTATTGCCAGTGATGAATCCACCTACATCACCGGACAAGTTATTCCCGTTGATGGCGGTATGTTTTTTTAGGAGTACACTATGTATGTATATGAACCGCAGGGCACCTGCGCAGCAGAGATACAATTTGATATTCAAGATGGAAAGATGCATAAAGTCCGCTTTGAAGGCGGATGTAACGGCAATTTAAAAGCATTAGGAATTCTTGTTGAAGGGATGGACGCACAATCATGCGCCACAAAACTTAAAGGAATACGATGCGGTTTCCGGTCTACTTCATGCGGAGATCAGTTTGCTCGTGCCATTGAACAGGCATTGGAACCAAAAGAATGATGTTACGACGGGTTTTTCGTTTTTCCATAGCGGCGTGGGGTATTCTGATTGTTACCGCCTGTGTACAGGAACCGGAAGACCCGTCTACTCTTTCAGCAACACGGACATTTTGGTCAACAAATATTGTAACTAGCGGATCTGAACAACTTGATGCTGATAAAATTGGCGAAACGGCTCATTGTGCAGTATATGCAGAGCGTGCCGCGCTCAATAGTCGCTATGTTACTGTAAGCCAGGGCCAGAATATTGCAAATACTTACGAAACCATAATTCATCCCACCATAACAACCAATTTTGGCGAGCCGGCCGATGTTGACAATAATGGAAAAATAATTTTGTTGCTGCTTGATATTAAAGACGGATACAGCGAAGCAACTAAAAACGATGGCTATGTTGGCGGCTATTTTGATCCAGCCCACATGAGAAAGCAATCCAAATCAAACGGCGCTGATATGCTTTTTATAGATGTTTCTCCTCAAGACGCCGGCAGCACCGGGTTTTACGCAACTATTGCCCATGAACTACAGCATCTTATTAACTATTCACAAACCGTTGTTAAAGGAAAAAACCAGAAAGATCTGTGGATTAATGAAGGCCTCTCCACTGCTGCTGAATATTTATATGGCGTTGCGGCCCCTTCTCCCAGCGACGATAGCGCCTGGGGTGATCCATGCGGTCGTGTTGAATGGGCAGTAGCGGTTAATTGGGACATTATAAACGGGTTTGGAACTCCTGACAAACTTGATAATTTTTTTGTATGGGATAACAAACTATCCGATTATGCAACTGCGTATCTTTTTTTTCAGTGGCTGCGTATTCATGCAAACTCATCCGGTATTTATAAAGACATTGTTGATGACTCCCAAAAAGATTTTAACGCTGTAGCAAATGCTGCCCAAAAGTACATTCAGGCAGATTCTTCGCTGGGCATTACTGAATGGACATGGGAAAACCTTTTAGGAATCTGGCATGCTTCGAATTTTTATTCTAATACAACAACAGGTCTTTTAGGATATAAAAATTTTAGTGTTATTACCGACACCTTAGCGCGTTTTCAAAGATATTCAACTGAACAAAGTTTAAGTCTTGCTTTCGACCGCATTAGCAAGGCGTGGAATTTTTCCAGTCCTCAAACTATCTCTATGAAAAACGGAGAGGGTCTTGTTGCCGCAGTTGCAACAGCTCCAGCAGATCAAACTTCTCTTGATATTAAATCTTGCTGGTTTACTACGGCAGGGGCTTACACAACGGAGCAAACGAGTGCAAAGTACCAGCTTGTCTACAATGCCAAATCATCCTCCTCATCAAAGACTCCTACATTAGGTGCAGTGCCGCAAGGGCCGCAAAATATGTTATCTGTAGCACCAAACATCATTACTCAAAGAATGTCTGTAGGAAGGTCTGTGTTTGACATCATAACGCAAAAACCGCGGGTAAAAGATGTTCACTTTAATGACGATGGCCATTGGCACCAAACTCCAAACGAATAAGCACTGGCACTGATTTACTAAAATTAATGCCGTATGCTTGTTAAAAAAATCATTCGTGCGGACAGAATTTCAGCCCCATCTGACACCTTCAAACAAAGTAAAGGTGTATTCAAAAAATACCGAAAATAAAGCGATAGTCTGTAAATATGAAAAAAAAAGCGCGCACACATGGACGGGGCGGCATGGACGAAAAACAGCAAGTTAGTTTTCCGATACGTGCCAAACTCATCATTATTATTACAGTACTCTTGCTCGCCTCTGGCGGCTTAATTACAACATTGGTAGCTTTTTTTGTAAGCCGCGATGTTGAAAAGACCGCCTGGACAAACAACGAAAGCATCAATGAGATGTCTTCCGCCACTGCAGAAGTTGAATTTACCAGTCTTATCTCAAAGGTTTCTGTGCTCCTTTCTGATATTTTTGCTTTATCAAAAACTGAAATAAGCGATTTTGATCCTGCTACAGACCTTTCTCTTTTCTTTTTTCGTGAGAATCCCGATATTGCCGCTTTAATAACCGCTGACGGCCTTACCCTGCGCAATGATCAATTCCTCAATGAAAATAATATCCGCCCCGAAATGATTGAAGCTTTTCTTGCCGTTCAACGCCGGGCGTTCGATCGTGCGGTAACAGGTCAAACGATGATTCTTAATGCCGCGCCTGTATTGAACGGCCTTCCTATTCTTGTAATATTTTTTCGCTGGCAAGGCTTGGACAATGTTACTGTCTGTGCAGCATTTTTTTCGTCAGAATCAATAACTACCGCTTTTGGTACCGGTACAAACAGCACTATGCTTATTAACGACACCGGCGACATTCTTGTTACCGCTGAATCTTCGCTGCTTAACGAAGGTGTCAATTTTGCTAACCGGCCGTTTGTTCAAAATGTGCTGGAAAATAATTCGACAACTCTTTCGGAACGCTACCGTGACCGGCAGGGACGAGAATTCTTTGGCATTTCAAAACGTCTTGCAACAGGAAACGCCATCGCCATAACAACAATACCTACTGATGTCGTTTTTGAAGGCATCAATATGACAACAAAACGAAATATTTATTTGTCGATAGGAGTTTGGTTTGTTTCAGTGCTTTTTCTTTGGTTTTTTGCCAAAAGCATTGCAGAACCATTGCGCGCATTAACAAAAGCAGCCAAAGAAATCGAAGATGGTGCTTATCATCTTACTTTAAAAAGTAAAGGGCATGATGAAACCAGTTTGCTTACTCAAAGCGTTGTGTCAATGAGCCATGTTCTTGAAAACTTTGAAAGTTTTACCAACAAAGAAATAGCACGACTTGCCCGGCAGGGTATTCTTGAAACAAGCGGTTCTGATAAGGCTATTACCATGTTCTTTTCTGACATACGTTCATTTACAGCAATTTCAGAAAAAATATCACCTAATGAAGTTGTTGAATTTCTTAATGAATATATGGAGCGCATGGTTGCCTGCGTGCTGATTACCGGTGGGGCCGTTGATAAATTTATTGGCGATGCGATCATGGCGTATTGGGGTGCTGTAACAACTACAGGCACGCCCGAAACGGATGCATTCAACGGAATTAAATGCGCTCTTTTAATGCGTGCTTCGCTTAAATGTTTTAATCAGGGGCGCGGCGGCGACAAAAAACCTGTCATCAAAATAGGCTGTGGTTTTAACAGCGGGAATGTTGTTGCCGGACAGATTGGGTCGGAAGAACGGATTGTTTTTACGGTCATTGGAGACACGGTAAGTCTTGCCGACCGCACAGAAACACTGAATAAACCTTTTGGCACTGAAATTCTTATGACGGAACATACACATAAATTTATTGACACGTATTTTATCACAGAAAAAATGGGAGAAATTACTGAAAAAGGTCAAAAACTCAGTATTTATACCGTCATTAATATCCGCGATGGTGAAGAATCGCAGCAGCTTCTTGCTGATCTTGAAAAGCTGCCCCACATCGATATGGAAGTTGCCCGTACTTGTGTGGGGCCGGATGGACCAAAAACGCTCGTTGACCTGCGAACGCGACTTGACATTCCTACACCAGATTTATCAAATCTTAATTTGGACGAAGAAGAAAAAAAATACAGTGTCACTGATAATAAAAAGGAAAGCGCGTGAAAACAAACCGCTCGTTTATTACACAAATTCTTACAACCGCCCTTACAGATTTTCTTGCAATTGTTATCTGTCTTACAGGTGCAGGAGCCGCTTTTTATTTTTTCTGGACTGATTTAAATAAATCTCTTACCAAATTAAACGAATCGCCGATAGCCAGCGTGTTTTTTAAACGGAATACCGCACAACGCCGCTTTGGAGACCGTGTTGTTTGGGATGTTCTGCAAAAAGATTCTCCAGTCTATTCAGGTGATGTTATTCATACATCCGATTTGAGTGAAACAACAATTAACTATTTTGATAGTGATGGAAATGTAACAAATGGCTTTGATCTTTCAGAAAACAGTTTGATTCAAGTTTATTCTGGTCATATTGAACTTGCCAATGGTAAAATTGATATTCGCACCGCATCACGAGGCACCACACTGAAACTTATTTCCGCAGGAACTGTTATCGAAATCAATGAAAATTCGATTATCAGCGCAAATTCTGCCGAAGCAGGCGGCGGAAACATTCAAATTCTTGAAGGCGCTGCGCGAATAACAACGATTGAGGGCACACAGGAAGTTACTGCGGGAGAAGCGCTGTCGATAAGCACAGATGGACGGCGGGAATTGATGGCTCAAGTTGTTCTTCTTACACCAAAACCAACTCAAACAATTCTGGTAATTGGCGGTAATGCTATTGAACAGGCGGTACGCTTTACCTGGCGAACCTCCAATTTTGAACCGACGGATTCCGTTCGCTTTGAAGTTGCTACCGACCAGCGTTTTGAAAATATTGTTCAAACAGAAGATGTCCAAAACAGTACTGAAGAAACATTGAACCTTGCTGCCGGTAGTTATTGGTGGCGTGCCTATCCTGTTGGATCGAACATACGCCGTGATAACAGCACTAACCGCCTTTCCAATAAATTTTCTGTTGTCGCCGTTACTGCACCAAAACCACTGCAGCCGTCGGAGGGCTCAACAATACGTTATTCTTCTGAACCGCCGCCGATCCGTCTGCAATGGTCAGAAAGCACCGTAGGAACTGTTGCCGTAGAACAAAACTTTATTGTGGAAATAGCAGACAATGCAGCCATGACCAATCCGCGTTTGCAACAAGAAATCCGTGGTCAAAATTTCTTTGTTACTAATGATTTGAGCGCAGGCAGCTGGTATTGGCGGGTGCGGCCTCTTTATCCAGACAGTTTAGGCGCGATAAATCTTGCCCAAGTAACATCACGGCCTGCTTTATTTACCATTGAACAAGGCACCGACACTCTGGAACCGCCACAGCTCATCAGTCCTGCTGATGGAGCTTCACTTGCACTTTCAAATGGCATCATATTATCGTGGAGGACGGAATCTGCCGCCACTGCATATACAGTTCAGGTTGCCACCGGCAACGATTTTGCCTCACCACAGCTTAATCAACGATCTGCCACAAATTATTTTAATTTGACGCAGAATTCCGGCACATTTCAGGACGGCTTATATTATTGGCGTGTGGCTTCTACTAATAGTCAAGGCACTTCATCAGCGTACTCTCAGGTTAGAACATTCACCATCTCTACCGAGCAGATACCTATCGAGCTTGTTTCACCACGGGACGGCTGGACAACAAGTGAATCTGCGCTTTCTGTTGCAAATTTCAACTGGCGAATCAATCCTGGTACGGCATCTGGAACAACACGCTGGCAAGTTGCCAGCAACGAAAACTTTTTGCCCCTCCGCACAGATCAGATTATAAGTGGAACTGAAGCATCGCCGCCGCCACTTGAAGCGGGAACCTATTTCTGGCGCGTTCTGTGGACATCAACCGCCACAGCTTCGGTAAATTTTGCCACTCAACCACGCCGTTTTATTGTTACAGCAACGGCACGAATCATTCTGGACTCGCCTGCCAATAATATCGAAATCGACGGTTTAACCGCACTTCGTGAACCGCCTTCACTTCGCTGGTCATCAACTGAACCGATATTGCGTTCTCGTCTTTATCTTTCGACAAACAGCGATCCAACAGCGCCTGGCATCACCCCCATCCTTGATATAAATAATCCGGCGCGAAACGTTCAGCTTCCCCCGCTTGGAACAGGAACCTATTATTGGACTGTGCACGGAGAAACACAAGGAGGTATCAATATCAGTGCCTCGCGGCCACAGAGCTTTCGGATAGGTGTGCCGCCGCGCCTGGCTGCAGTCCGGCTTCAAGAACCGCGCAATAATTGGACGCTTACTCCGGCAATACTGCGTGAAAATCGAACTATTCGCTTTGTCTGGAGTACATCTCCTGGGGCAAACGGTTATGTTTTCTCGATTTATCGTGCTGCCGACCGGGCACGAGCAAACCCCGTCTTCCGTAGTCAAAATCTAAGACAGCCCAACCTAAATCTTACAGATCTTACCGTGCTGGATAACGGCTCATTTATTTGGAGTGTTGAACCTGTTTTCATGTCGCAAAATGACAACATTGAACAACACGGCGAGGTTCGGGACGCTACATTCAGTGTTGAGATTGGTATTCCATCCAGCACAAACTTTCCTAACGAAGAGACATACGGTTTTTAGTTCTCTTGACGGGAAAAATTTATTGTAATAATCTGCAACAAGACACTTGTAAAATTCCTACTTTAAATAATAGCTTAATCCTAAGGAGAAATAAAAATGAGCTGCGATAATAAAAATGAATGCCCTTGTTTGGAGCTGGACTGTGAGAACCGGAAAAAATGCTGCGCGTGTGTTGCGCGGCATAAGGATCTGGACAAATTACCGGCATGCCTGCGGGATAAGTGGGTGCGCCGTCCATGAAAAAACGGCTTATTACCTCCGCGCTGCCCTATGTGAACAATGTGCCGCATTTGGGCAACCTCATTCAGGTTCTTTCCGCCGACGCT
>JAITHM010000139.1 GCA_031279965.1 Spirochaetaceae bacterium | reverse complement strand
TGCTCAGTAACTGGTATTTTCTTAGTGTCCACACCAGCGGTTATGACAACGGCAACAATACGAGTTCGGCGCAGGGCATCGCCCCCGCGTTCTGCATAAAATAGTGGACAGTTAGTAGTTGGTAGACTTTGGCCGGTATATGTTAACTAACGGCGACTTCAGCGTTAGGTAACGTATTCCGGCCAGAAGCCGCTGTCCACTGCCCACTGCCCACTGTCCACTGTCCACTAACTTTACCGGGAAAGGCCATGCGACAGCGGCGGGCGCGTGTGTTATGCGTCCTTGATTCATACGCGGGAAATGCCGATATTCAACATGATTATGGCTCGTACTAAATTTATAGTGCTTATTGTATGTGTGGCCCGTCTTGGCGCGCTGGATACAACGTTGGACGGTATAGCTGATGATTCAATTTTACGTACGCAGCTTGCCAAAACACTGTTTGTTGATACCCCCCGGAGCGTTGTAGCAAGACAAGCCCGCACAGAGACACTGGCTTCGGGAGTACGTGTTCAGGTTCGCAGTGAATGGAACGGCGGCGATGAGTTTTCAATTATTCTTGCCCGTGAACATAACGGTCAATTTACCGGCTGGGGGCAGGGTTCGTTTATCCTAACACGAAGTGTTGAAGATGGCGCGGTGCGGCGTATACGGATATTTCTGCGCAGCGACCCCTATACATATATTCAGTTCCGGCCTTTAAGCGCGGCAAAATCTGAATTTGATGCTGTTGTTTACGATGCTTTCCTTGCCAGATCTCAGCCTGTTGCAGTTCCTTTTAACCAGCTCTTGGAAATGCCGCTTTCTGAAGTATTTAAGATTATGAACGGAACGTTTCCCCGCCGGTATTTTGAGCCGGAAACTGCTGATTACCGCGATGTACGCACCCTTATCGCCGGTATACGCCGTGAAATTCGTCCGCTTGAATTTGGTGATGACGGGGCAATGGACGAAAACGGAAAATACGTGTTTATTAATTCGCTTTCGGCGCAGGAAACAACGCAAGGCCTTAATTGTTCTGGTTTTGCAAAATGGGTGATTGACGGTCTTTTACGGCCGGTTACCGGCAAACGGCTTGCTGTTGCGCCGCTGAAACAGCCCTACGGTACCCGCGGCACCAATTTTACCGCCCCGTTTGAACGCAGCCGGGATCCGTTTTTCGGGCTTGACTGGGTTCGAAATCTTGCGGCGGCGGCAGGGAGCGCATTTAAATCCCCGGCGTTTGGTTCACTAGATGAAATTGAAGTACGGGCAGCGCCTTTTCAGGCGGTACTGCGCCGTACAGGAAGGACAAGTACTGTGCGGCATTATCCCGGGCATCAGCCTAATGCTGGATACGGCTTTGAAGGTATTCAGCCGTTGTTATATACGCTTGCGATAGATGAGCCTGGGCACATTTTTCTGGGTGCAATAAACCGTGAAGGAGGAACGCCGCCGCTGCGTACATACTTTCATGTTGCTGTTCTTATTCCTTATTTTGATGAACAAAAAGTCTTTCATGTTGCTGTGTTCGAAAGTGCGGAAGAAACATCGTTTAACCGTTTTCGTGTCCGGTATCCCACGCATCATATAAACCTATGCCGCGTCCCCATCGAAACAGCATTCTCCCCCTGAAAAATTCACGCTTTTGCAAGCTGCTGCAAGCGCGCCGTCTTTGCATAGACAGCTCCCGCATCAAGAAGGGCTGCGGGGGATCCGTATTCGGCAAGCATGCCGTCTTCAAGAACAGCAATGTTATCAACATTGCGAAACGCCGAAACGCGGTGAGATATAATGATGGTTGTTTTATCATGCCGTGCCGCACGGAGGTTTTTAAGTATTGTCTTTTCTGTTTCAGCGTCGCAGGCAGAAAGCGAATCATCCAGTATTAAAATTGCAGGATTGATGATTGCCGCCCGCGCTATGGTTACTCGTTGTTTTTGCCCGCCGGAAAGGGTAAGCCCCCGCTCTCCTATCGTTGTTTGAAGTCCTTCATTCAACTGAAGTATGTCTCTTTCCAGCGCGGCAAGACTTAAAATAGTACGAATGGCCGGCGATGCAGAATCTGAAAACGCAGAATCTTCGTCTATGCCGTAAATAATATTATTGGCGATGGTGTCAGAAAAGAGAAAGCTTTCCTGAGGAGCCATGCCAAAGAGCGCCCGTAATCCGGCCAGCGGCCAGTCCCGTACATCGCAGCCCTTGATAAACACCGTACTTGCCGGTGCGTCAAGGAGGCGCGGCAAAAGCTTTACCAGCGTTGATTTGCCGGAACCTGTCCTGCCAAAAATTCCAAGCCATTCGCCTTCCATTACCGACAGATTTATATCTTTTATCACAGATTTTCCTTCCGGGTAGGCGAATGTTAACCCATCAATTCTGAGGATGGGAGAGGCCGGGGCGTTGCGGGGTGCCCCCGCTGGGGGGGCAGCGGAGTAGACCGGAGGCGCATCAGCGCTGAGGACTACGGAGCGAGGGGGGGGATCCCCCCCATTATGAATTTTAGGCATGGTATTAAGTATTTCGTTAATGCGCGTCATGGATACGGCACCGCGCTGAATCATATTGACGGTAAACCCCGCACCAAACATGGGCCATACAAGCATTTGGATATAGGCGAGGAGCGATACAAGATCGCCAGCCATCATCTCGCCGCGGGCGACAGCGCGTCCGCCTGAATAGAGCACAATAAGCGTTGCAAGACCAGAAAGAAACAAAATAAGCGGGAAAAAACAACCGTGTACACGCACAACGGCCATGTTTGCCCGGACAAAATCATCATTTGCGCCGCTAAATCTGGAAATAAAGACTTCTTCGCGGACGAATGATTTAATTACCCGTACTCCGGCAAATGACTCCTGCACAATTTCTGACATTTTTGAATAGGCTTCCTGTGCCCGTTTAAAGCGCCGCCCTACCGCCCTGCCAAAAAACACAATAAGCAATGTTATAAACGGTATAGGGATAACGGCATGTGCGGCGATTGCCGGAGCCTGCAGAAAAATGACAATAAGTATTCCTGCGGCAAGCATGGTGCCGTCAATGCCGGCAACAATGCCCCAGCCTATTGCCATGCGTATTGCACCAATGTCGTTGGTTGAACGCGCCATAAGATCGCCCGTTTTGTTTTTTTGATAAAACTCCGCATCCAGGGTAAGCAGGTGGGCAAAAAGCCTGTCACGAAGTTCTGTTTCGATGCGGCGGGACGCGCCGTGGATAAAATAGCGCCACAAAAAACGCCCTGCACCGATAAAAGCCATGGTGCCCACCATTGCGCCGCACAGCATCAGCACCTCGGCAAGACGAAAATCATTCTGTTGTATAAGGTTTATTGCCCGCCGCGTCCATTGAGGAATAAAAATCTGGGCGGCATCAACAATGGCAAGACAGATAAGACCGGCAATGTATTGGCGGCGATGGCAGGCAAAATACGGGATGAGCGCCGCAAACTGGCGAAAAGAAACACCTGCACCACCACGGCTTGACTCATTCATAAAGCATCAACAGCGGACAGCCCCGCCCCAATAGCCGTGGTATATTCCGCACCGGCTGGAAATTCAAAATGGATTTGATACATACGGGCAATTTCCTCAAGAGTCTTTTTACCGATGGCGTTATCGCTTCCTGACCCTGTAACAAGCACACAATCTGAGTCTTTGCTCCGGGCGGCAAAAACAGAAAGCATGCCGATAACCTGATACACCATATTGATGATAGCGCGTGCTATATCTTCATTTTTTGCGCTGTCGAGCATCTTGCCAAAGTTTGCCGCTGTAGCCTCGCGGCTTAAAAAACTTAGGTCGGTACCAATTATATCTTCAAGAAGAAGGTCAACCTGATTCAGGCTGCCCGTAGCAGCCATGTCCATAATGTCACTAAAAGTTGTTGATTGAAGAAGCTTTTTTGAAAGTCCTAATATCGTGCCCCCGCCCACTCCAGAGCCGCCCACGTGATTGATCTCGTTTTTTCGGGCTTCGATAATTACGGTTCCGGTACCAATATTTGTGATGATGATGTTGTCACGTCCTGATTGAAACATGCCGCCTTTGCCAATGGCGGTAAATTCATCAACTTTTTCTGTTGGAATACCAAAAATACTTCCTTTGATTTTTGACGCACCCACACCGGTAATGGCGATCCTGGTAATCTCTGACATTGGGATATTGTTTTCCAGCACCATCTTGCCAAACGCGCCCGTTGCTGAGGTTACCGCGTCAATTGCGCGGGTTTTTATTCTTTGAATAACGGTGCCCTGCTCAACTAAAACAGCCTTGGTTGTAGTGCTTCCAATATCAATGCCGATAATCATAAAACTTATTATATCAGGAGTAGCGGCGCTTAATAAAGTCTGCTATTCAACAAGCTCGTCACCTATCATAAGTATTGCGCCTTCTTCACGTTCTTTTCGGAACCAATCCATAAACGCTTTTATAGCTTCGTCGGAATCTTTTTTGGTAACCGTCCCCAAAAAACCATTTTCCGCATGAACTTCCACACGGCGGTTTGCCGAAATATTCGAAAGAATCTTTTCGCTAAACATGTCTGGCCGTCCTTTAACCAGCAGGACAATCTCGCGCACACTCATTGAACGAAGCTTTTCCTGTATCGGCTTGTCTTCCGCCTTAACAACATCATCAAGCGTAAACAGGCGCTCTTTTATGTTCCGGCTTAAATCTGCGTCAGTTGTCGCAAGCTCGTTAAGTATTTTGTCGCCAAATGAAATATCTGTGTGTTTCAAAATCGCCGCAAGCGCCCCCATGCCGTCAAGATCGGTGGTTGTCGCCTTGCCCACATGCCGCGCCTTTTCCCGCAGGCTTTCGGCAACGGTTTCCAAAATTTCAGGCGCGACACGTCCCAAACGGCCAATACGCCGCACGACATTCTGCCGCCATTCTTCTTCCGCAGTGGACAAAACGGCCGCAGAAAGTTTCGGTTCAAGACGGGAGAGTATCAGCGCGCCTGTTGCAGGAGTTTCGTCACGCAGCAGACTGAGCACCTGTTCACCGGAAAAATCTTCAAGAAAGCTAAAGACACCCCCGTCAAGTTCCTGTACTGAGCGTTTTAACAGTGCTTCGCCGCGGTCATGACCAAACGCCGCATACAACAGCCGGCGGGCTTCATCCACGCCGCCCTGTGCCGCCCCGCCATACTGATAGCTGCCGGAAAGCAGCATGTGGAATTCGGCAAGTACGCTTGCCGCTTCCTGGGAACTTATGCCGCGTATTGTCGAAATTTCCCGCGAAATCCGTTCAACCTGTTCTTCATCAAGATTTTCAAGGATTTTTGACGCCTGTTCAGCGCCAATCAAGATAAGGAATTTTGCAACACGGCGGTATTTTGATTCAGCGGCATCCTCGTGTGCTGCCGGCGCACGAGTGATTTTTTCAAGCGCCGGCTGTGCTGCCGGAGACTGAACAGACGGCTGTTGTCTGGAAACTACCTTAGACCCAGGCGCTTCTTCCTTACGGCGCGGCGTCTTGTTCCGGGCAGACGCTGTGTCAAGTACGGCAAAGTCATTTTCAGCAAGACGGGTAAGCCAGTCATCACCGGCATTTTCCTCGCACGAAGCTGATTTTTGATACGCGGCCATGGCGCGTTTTTCGTTTTCTTTCATAATTGGGCTCCCCCTCCATGTTCACCCTTTTCTATAAATATACGCAGTCTTTTGTGACGGCGCTGGTTAAATCGCTTTTGGAGC
>JAITHM010000115.1 GCA_031279965.1 Spirochaetaceae bacterium | reverse complement strand
TTAAAAAGCAGATTACGGCTCTTTGCGGCGTCTTCAGGAGAAAGTCCGTTGAACAGAGCCAATGCACCATCAAGGTCGCCGTGTTCAAGCTTTGCGTAAACACTTTCGATAAAGCGATCAGCTTTTGGAGCAGACGGCATTGAGGAACATGCCTGCATGACCAGTACTGCACTGCAAAGACTTACTACATAATAAATACCCGCAACAAGGAAAGATGACCGCGCTTTGCGATCCGGATTACCAAATTTCTTCATTATACCCCCATTATCGGCAGATACCGGGTAAGCATTACAAGAGGGGCAGAACCACTTCTTGAAGCATATCCGGCTGGCCGCCATTGTCACTGTAAAATAACCTACACTGCCCCAGTAGAACACAATGTTTTAGGCAGAACATTTGTTCATCAGCGCTTCCTAAAAATCATAACGATGCGGTCATTGCCGGTTCCACCTGAAAGTTCAAGACGGCCGTTTTTCAATGCCCAGTGATTCATCTGGTTAAGATATTCGAAATAACCGTTCTCGTTAAGACCGTCCGGCTCACGAAATGCGAGCATTTTTGTTGAACCGATGTTCCCCAGGGAAAGGCCGCCTGTTGCCTCCCACGTACAATCGCCAAAATAACGGTTAGGCGCCGCTTTGCCGAAAAGTCCCGTAGTTTCAAACCTCAGACTGAAAAAATCGCCCATTCCATTGGCGGTTAACAGATCTCTGTCAAGAATGACAGCCGGCGTTTTTGAGGTTTTTACTTCAACAAGCTGCCAATCAACGCCGTCAAAAGCCGCCCCTCCCGTAGCGCATCCTGAAAAGGCGCACAGTATCATAAAAATAGATGCAACAAACTTCATTTAGCATTTCTCCACAAAATGATGATACTGATTTTTGTGTTTCACTGAAAAGTACCTAAAGTTAGAACAAGTCCCATCTATACTTGGGCGAATTTGCCTGCTCCGTGTAGATAGAGATGATTGCCGTTTTTTACTTTTATGATGTATACTGGTGACAACGGAGTTTAGTGACGTGGAATCAATTATTTTAGCATCGGGATCTCTTCGCAGGCAGAAGTACTTTAAAATGCTTGGTTTACCATTTAAAATCATGCCGCCGCTTGTTAACGAAGCTTATAATGAAAGCACTCCACCCGATGAATTTGCCCGTAGTATGGCAATAAAAAAAGTAGAAAAAATTATTGAACAACTTAACGGTAAAATTCCACAGTGGGTATTCGGCGCAGATACTCTTATTTCGCTTGATGGAAAGGCGTTGGGGAAAAGTTCCACCCGCGAGGAAGCAGAGACGACTCTTAAGCAGCTTTCAGGCCGTACTCACGAGGTGATAACCGCATGCGCCCTCTTCTGCGGTAAAACCCGCCAGATTGACTGTAGAACAGCATCTACGACGGTATATTTTGCCGAAATACTTCCGGCAGAACTTGATTGGTATCTTGATACCGGAGAATGGCAGGGAGCCGCCGGCTCCTATAAAATCCAGGGACTTGCCGGGTGTTTTGTTACAAAAATAGAAGGTTCTTTTACCGCGGTTGTTGGCCTGCCTCTCAGATTATTCTATCGTATGCTTATTGAAAATGGTTATGACTACGGGAAATACGATTTTTTGTAGCAACGAAGTACTTGCCCGTCATACAACTTTCCGCGTGGGTGGTCCGGCAGATTTTTACTTTCGGCCTCAAGAGACAGTTGCCAGCCTGTTTATTGAACAGGCGCTTTATTCGGCCCGGCAGGCGCAGCTTGAATCAAAACCTCTCTTTGTATTGGGTGGCGGCGCGAATATTCTTGCTGCTGACAGCGGCTTTCGAGGTGTTGTTCTTGACACAACAGATTATACAGGTTGTTTGCTCGAACAACACGACGATAAAACAGAACTTGTAGTAAAGGCAGGCATGAAGAGTGACGATATTGCCGACTACGCGGCGCAGCGCGGTCAAAGTGGTGTTGAATTTCTTGCCGGTCTCCCTGGCACTATAGGCGGCGCAATTTGGATGAACGCGCGTTGTTACGATACATCAGTTTCTGATGTACTTGGCGAAGTGATCATTCTTGACGAGGCCGGCAGACAAACGGCGGTGCCTTTCAAAGCAGAAGACTATGCATACAAACAAAGCCCATTTCAAAAACGCTCCGTTGTGATACTTGAGGCGCGGCTTAACGTACATCCGAAGGAACGGGCGCTGATATATAAAACCATGAAAGAATATCGTGCCGACCGGAAAGCGAAAGGACATTTTACCTGGCCCTCGGCCGGGTCAGTTTTTAAAAACAACCGGTCGTGGGGAAGGCCGACCGGAAAAATTATTGAAGAGCTTGGACTTCGTGGCCGGCAGATTGGCGGTGCGCAAATTGCCCCCTGGCATGGCAACTTTATCATCAACATCGGTAATGCCGCCGCCACTGACATTTATTCATTGATAAGACTTGTTGAAGAAGAAGCTGCACATAGACTTGGCATTACACTGGAACGTGAAATAATCTTGCTGGGTTTTGAAAATGAGTAATAGACTTACGCGGTAATAAGTGCTGCAGATGAGCTGCCAAACAAGGTTAATGTAAAAAGCATGTTTCAATAAGATTGAGCGCGCCGCTTTTAAGCTGAAAATTACGGTAAGGAAACGATGCAATAATATGTCCTGCTGTGCTGTAGTATTTTATCGAAAAGTTATAGCTTCCTGGTTTTAGGTTGACTCCGGCAACAAAAGCCCGTGCAGGAAAATAACGCGAAATTCGCACATCAGCCCGTTCACTTGCTTCAGCAAAAATCTGTAGTCCTATTCCAATAAGGCTTAAAAGCGCGTCATTTTTTGTCTCTCCCGCAATTGAAAATCCTGCCGCCGCGCTTCCTTTTACCGTAGCGCGCAGTATTGATTTTGCTTCAATAATGCCCTTATGTTTTTTAAAGGTTTCAATCGCAACATTCTGAATATCTTCAAGAAGTTCAAGCCGAATTGTATCTGAATCGTTAACTACAAGTTCAATAGCGCCGACATCGGAGGGACGCCGGATCATCTGCGGAAGCGCTATTTTAATCCAGTTGCCGCTTGGTATTAAGGGTATTCTGCTTGTTTCTTCAGTTTTAAGCGGTGATAAGCCGGAAAATGCAAGTATATTAAGCCTTGCCATTCCGTCAGGAATTTCAAGTTCGTCTTTAATTGTTGCAGGTATTGGATGTGAATAAATATTTTTTTGTTCAGTGAATGCCCGCTTAAGCCAATTATAATCAATACGTACATTGTCATACTGATTGTTCATCCGGTAAAAAAGCATGCCAAGATACCGTGCCAAAGCACTGTTCGAAAATTCAACAGTTACCTGTGCCGCCTTTGCCGCATTCTTGTTTTCTTTGGCAAGTTTTGCCTCAATAACATTGTAGCGCAGGCTTAAATTGCGTAATTTTTGGTCAAGCCGTCGCATCTCAATCATTGCAGCTTCAAAGTTGTCTTCATGATAATAATTCAGCGCATTAAAAATATTAAGATATAAATTTTCATAATCTTCGCCGGCATATTCTTTGCGCGTATCATTTACAATATATGACGAGATGCTTTCCGTTATACTTTTGGTAAATGCATCTTCAATAGCTCTGTCACCGTTTTCAAGAAAAGAACTTGATGTTTTATATTCAGAGGCATAATGCGCTATCATCCCTGTATCAAGATAATAGCGTACTGCGTCATTCTTGTAGATCTTTTTCTTGTCTTTTTCGATAGTTTGAAGCGCAGTTTCATAATGCCCAGCGGCTACCGTTCTGTCGAGTTTGTCAAATGAGTAGGTCGCACAAGAAGCAAAAACAACGATGAAGCAGACAGCAGCACAACAAACTACACCGAGTCGTGCAGTTTTTCCCCTCAATTACGTCCCTTCTGCCGGCGTGTGGAAGGCTTCGCGGATGATTCAGGCGGAGATGCCTGCTTCGTTGTTATTTTGGACGTTTCTGGTTGGGCGGCTTTAATTTGTTTGCGCGGTGCCGCACTGCCTTCCTTTGCGCCAGCATCGTTGTACATATCAAGATATTTTTTTGCAGAATATGCCCACGAAAAATCTTGTTTCATACCGCGCTTGCGCATTGCGGCAATTTCTTTCGGTCTATTGTAATAAGCCCAGAGCGCCCAGCCAACCGTGTTATAAACAGCGTGCGGGGTAAGATCATCAAACATAAAACCAGTTCCCTCGCCAGTCTCTTCGTTAAAGTTGGTTACAGTATCAACAAGGCCGCCTGTCCGTCGTACGATGGGCGGAGTGCCGTATAACAGCGAATACATCTGATTGAGTCCACAGGGTTCATAACGCGAAGGCATTAAAAAGAAATCACTTCCTGCTTCAATAAGATGACTTATACTTTCGCTATAACCAATAATTGCACGGAAATTTGAAAGCCGCGATGAGAGTCCGCGCAGTTCATGTTCGCACCAGGCTTCCCCCGAGCCAAGCACAATAAAATCAAGCTTCATGTCACGGCACATTGAAAAGGCGGAACCATAGCCAGGACCGAAAACTTCACCAACCCCTTTCTGTCCGGTAAGCCGTGTAATCATGCCAATGACAGGGACATCAGGGTTAATTTGTAATCCAAAAGATTTTTGAAGTTCAGCTTTTGCTGCCGCCTTGCCGCTTAAATCATCAACAGAATACTGTTTAGGAATATAATTGTCTTTGGCAGGATTCCATACGTCGGTATCAACACCATTGAGAATACCGCGATAATCGGCGTTGCGGTAACGAAGCGGGCCGTCCAGCCGAAAGCCGTGCTCCTGCATCATTGTTTCCGCGCAGTATGTTTCTGAGACGGTATTGAGCCGGTCTGCACTGTAAATTCCTGCTTTAAGCATATTCATCATATTCCAATCTTCAAAGCCGCCTTCATAATAAACATTCCAGCCAAGTCCGGTATAATGAAAATTGTCTTTATGATAAACACCTTGATATCCTAAATTATGAATGGTGAGGATTGAAACTGTTTTTTCAAAGGGGCCGTTGCGAAGCGCATATTTAAGGTAAACCGGTACAAGCGCGGTAGGCCAGTCATGGCTGTGAAGCACATTGGGGAACCAGTTTATTTTATGACAAAGCTGAAAAACAGCCCGCGAAAGAAAGGTAAACCGGCGCGGATTATCGATAAAATCAGGTTCAAACGGCGTACCATAAACACCGTCCCGGCCAAAAAATATTTCATGATCAATAAAATAAGTTTCAATAGGATTTTTTACATCTGAACCGGGAAGCGTTGTTTTGTAAACAGCACACCATTCTTCAAACCCACCGACAGGTACTCCAAGTTCTCCTTTAAGCAGAGTTAATTTCTCTTTACTTATCGCATAATAGCGAGGAAGGACAATCTTAACCTCATGACCAAGTTTTGCAAGGGCAAGCGAGAGTGCTGACACTGCATCTGCCAATCCTCCAGTTTTAGCGAAAGGAACTGCCTCACTCGTAGCCATTAAAATTTTCATGCAAACCCCCAAGTTTCTTTGATAATAACCCTCTCCACGCTGATCGTCAATACCGGTGTATATTTTAGATTAATTGCGCCACAAGCTTTTAGATTTCTAATTCAATCTCAGAGAACATTATTATGATACATAGCGTCTAGTTGACTAATTTAAGCATAAAGAATATAATTTGGAAAATTTATTTTTTAGGAGCTGCAAAATGAAAAAGGTTATTATGCCCCGTGCT
>JAITHM010000078.1 GCA_031279965.1 Spirochaetaceae bacterium | reverse complement strand
AAACCGCCATGACGGCCAGAGCCGCCAAACAAATAAACCGCATTTTTTTCATTTTGAATCTCCTTAACTTTTTAAAACGCCGCTCATTTTACCACCGGTTTCGCCCGCTGTCAAATTTTTTGTGTGAAATTGTGAATTGCAAGTGGTAATTTTGTCTACATGAACGCGAAAAAATCCTTCGGGGTGTTTTGCGCCCTGTAGTGGAAAGGAGTTTTTCGGGCAGGTATAGGGAGTTTAAAGCCCTAAGTATTCAAGTGCCCGCTGCCTTGCTGGAGAGGCTTGAGGTTTTGAACTTTTTTTGTTAGTATTACTTCCTGCATGCGGAATCGTTCTTTTCTCGGTTTTATTACGGTTATTTATGATGTATGCCGTTTTGTTTTTCTGGCAGCATTGCTGTGTATTGCCGTGTTTAATCCCAAAGTCGACACAATGCAATTCAGCACTATGCGGATTGAAACAATCCCATTGCCGCTTTTTATTGTGCCCTTGACGCTTTTTCCCATTATGGCATTTTTTATCTGGCGGGAGGCGGCAGGGAGCGGTAATTTTATCCGTCTTTATACAGCCGGCAAGGTATTAAGCATTGTGACGGCAGTCATGTGGACATATCATCACATTTCGCTTAAAGGGCTTTTCCTTATAGCGCGTTTTGCCGGCGGCGCACAATTTTTTGTTTCCGCGCTTGCACCGCTTTTGATTGTTTTAGATGCCCTTTCGATTGCCGCTGTCTGGGCTGCCGGGGACAAAGAATCATGAGGCATGTATGCGCGTAATACCTATTGCCAGCGGGAAAGGGGGTGTTGGCAAGTCGCTTGTCGCGGCAAATCTTGCTGTGGCCTTTGCTCAGGCGGGCAAACACGTTATTCTTGCAGATCTTGATCTTGGCGCATCTAATCTTCATCTTATAGTTGGTCACCGGAAACCAGGGGGCAGCCTTGGACGGTTTCTGAACGACAGCAAAATGGATTTTTCCAGTGTTATTGCCGAAACAGACATACCAAATCTTCGGTTTATTCCTGGAGATGCGGAAATTCCCGGTACGGCGAATCTAAAAATCACCCAGCGCAATACCTTAATCCGTAAACTTCTTGGTCTTGAAGCTGAAATTCTCATTCTTGATTTAGGGGCGGGAACTCATCAATCTATTCTTGATTTCTTTTTGGTCTCTGGACAAGGCATAATTGTCAGCGCCCCGACAGTTACTGCGACGCTTAATGCGTATGTTTTTCTGAAAAACGCGATTTTTAAGCTGATGTACAGTTCTTTTGTTCGGGGAAGTGCCGCGTTTAATTATTTGGAACGGCTCCGCAAGGAAGGTTCGGGACTTAAAATGCTCTACCTTCCTAAAATGCTCGAAGAGATTGTCACACGGGATAAAGACTCATATATGAAGTTTAAAGCGGCGCTTGATCATTTTCATCCACGGCTTATCCTTAATATGCTTGATGACCCCAAAGATGCTGATGTCGCTATGAAGATCCGCCGTTCCTGTGAAGCATACCTTGGCCTGCAAATTGAACATCTTGGCGTAATTTACCGTGACAACGTACAGGATATAAGCCTTGCCTCCCGCTTGCCGGTAATTATTTATAAACCGCAGTCGATTATTGCCCAGGCGATTTACCGCATTGCCGATAAGATTCTTCAAACAAGT
The DNA here is from genome assembly GCA_031279965.1 of Spirochaetaceae bacterium. Taxonomy (GTDB): domain Bacteria; phylum Spirochaetota; class Spirochaetia; order Treponematales; family Breznakiellaceae; genus JAIRPU01. The sequence continues at coordinate 3,340 of JAITHM010000078.1, read as the reverse complement.
GATGATACGTATGATTTTAATTTGAACCGCAATATTGACGAGAGCTTTCAGGAGGCCGCACTTGAAGCAGAAGTTGATTTTGAAAGCAAGAAGGAATACGTTGAAGAGTTGCTCCATTCAGGAATACTCAGCGAAGGCGACCTTGTAGAAACCGTCAAAACTCAACAACTTGAACTTAATAAACTAAGGCGGGAAAATGTATTTCTTAAACACAAATTATCTAACGCCATTACCCAAGGGTTTAAACCTTAAACAATAGCTAAACAAAAAACATCCTGAATAAGCTTCAGGATGTTTTTGAAAAATGATCTGCTTTCAAACCGGAATTTTCCGGTGGGATTTAGTTCATTTCACGCCATTTTTCGATGGCGAAATCTGCAATACGGCCGTAATCGGCATCTTCCCATGTTGGTTTGGTAAGATATTGCTCGCGGATAAAAGCACCGACAACCTCACCCGGCCACACCTGCGGCACGGCAAGGAAGATTCCCTGCAATGTATTACCGTTCTTCATATAATCAATGATCGAGTTCCCCAGGCTGTTGGGCACCACTGTTTTTGCAGGGTCAGCATTGTAGGGAATGAATGCCATATCTTCAATAATGAATTTCTGACCGGTTGGAGAAGTGTTCATCCAAACGAGGAAATCGTATGCGGCCTTTTGCTCTTCGGGTGAAGACATCGCATTAACAGCATAGTAATTTGGTACAAATACTGGAATTGAGCGTTCAAGTTTTTCAACAGTCATGTCTTGTGCTATAATGTCACTCTGTTTGAAGGGCATTTTGCACGGAACAAACCAGAGCCGCTCGGCAACGCCTTTATCAACATTGTTAATATTGTTGTATGCCCAGTTTCCTTGTTTAAGGAAGAGCGCTTTGCCTTCCGCAAAGATTTGAATTGCCTGGTCATAACCAAAATTTGCTGCTGAAACAAGATCCTGACCGCGTGCTGCCGGCCCGTTTTTACCGGCAAGATGACTCGATTTGAAATCGACAGCTTTTGCATATTCAATAAGTGGATTGCGAAGAGCGATAAATTTCTCATCGCTTACTTTCAGTGCTTCTTCCAATGAATCAAAAGAAGCGTTCAGCGGGATATTGATGAAATGATCGCCATATGTCCACGTTTCAGCGCCCATCATCACAAATATGCCGTTAAGCTTTGCGGTAAGCGGTGTTTTTTCCCCAGTCAGAGTAAATTGCTTGCCGCCAAGCGTAACCTGCGCTGCTTGAGGAGTCGTTATCCAGTTTTCTACAGTGATGACAAAATTTTGCCATTCGTCCCAACTTGCAGCCTGAATTCCGGCAAGCGCCGCCGCCCCGTTTGCTTCACCAAAAAGATCTGAAATCATTTGGCGGTCCACAATAAAACCGTACCCTTCAATGTTATAGGGGATGCCATAGCTCGTTGAGCCGCCAAGTGACATGCGCAGGCCTTCGGGAATGTCATTGATCAATTTCTTGAACGCAGGATCTGCGACAGTGCTCAAATCAACGACATAACCACCGTCAAGCCACATTGCCAAATTCTTAATACCCTGTATCGAGTAAATTGTCGGCGGATTTTTTGAGCTCATTTCGGCAATCATTGGTGATTGCTGTTCAGCTCCCGCACCAATCGAGAAGGTTTTAACCTTAACGCCGGTTTCCTTTTCATAAGCTTTGGCCATTGCTGCAACTTGTGCCGCATTCTCGCCTTTTGCGTTGAACCAGTAGAGGTTATAATCCTTTGCTCCGCTTTTGGAACAACCCGCTGCAATAATCGCACTAAGTGCAACCGTCACTACCAAACATTTCTTCATTAAGAAGCCTCCTAAAATAAAGTTTTTTATTTAACACCCGCTAAGGTAATTAAATATTACGTTTTCCACACAGAAAAGCTCTGCGGCCCCATACGGCAAACACCACTTTCCAATGCTGAATCCCCAATAGCATAAACCGACTTTCCTGTTTCTGCAACCGGTGCGTTCTGCTCCCGTGACGAAGGGTTTACCGCCATGATAAACGCACCGCGTTTATAAACAAATGGGAGCTTGCCTTCTTGCGCATAGAGAATTTCAAGGTTGGGCTGTGACTGGAGAGCTGGTTCTTGTGCGCGAAGCTGAAGAAGCGCCCGCGTTGTATTCAACAATGACGATGGATCGTTTTCCTGGGCTTCAACGGTAGGCGCATCTGGAGCACTGTCAACCGGCAGATAGAGCTTATCCGCCGGTGCTGTTGAAAAGCCCAAATTGGCGCCGGATGTCCATTGCATGGGAGTACGCGCGCCGGTGCGGTAGTAGCCGCCTTCTTTCGTAGGGAGGTTAAGATACCGCATGCCGATTTCATCACCATAATAGAGAAACGGTACCCCGGGCAGTGTAAATAAAACACCGTATGCAATGGCAAGTTCGGCGGGGGAAAGTGTCCAGCGAAGGCGGACAAGGTCATGATTGCCCGTTACAAGACTTATAAAGCCTGAGTTTTTCGTGTTTTCGTAGTGAAAAAGATAGTCTTTCAGAAAACAGGTAATATCGGAAGCCGCGTCTTTTTTAAAAAAACTGGCATCTGTTCCCTGAACCTTGTTGTATTCGTCAAGCGTATAATTTCGAAAAAGGCTTTGATACCCTGAATTTTTGAAGAATGCCAGCAAAAAATCCATGTGAAACCCCGCTTTTATCGCCTGGCTTGGATTGCTCCATTCAGAAATTATTGCCGCTTCAGGGTAGTCCTTGTCGAGCATCGTCCGTATGTCATGCCAGATTGCCGAAGTTCCGCTTTTCGCCTCGTCGTCAAGTTTAACAAGCGAAGCGGCCATATCAACACGAAAACCATCACAGCCGCGGTCAAGCCAGAAGCGCATTACGTCTTTCATGGCCTCACGGGTTGCAATACAATCTTTATGATCTGCCGGGAGCTGCCACGATTCAGTTGGCTTTAAAAAACCAAAATTGAGTGCGGGCTGGCACTTAAAAAAGTTCGTAATATAGACTGATGCCCGTTCCGCTTCGCCGCCGATAAAGCCTAGCCCTTCAGGACGGGTAAAACAATGATCCGTCCAGATATAGCGGTTTCGGTACTCTGCGGATGGATGAGCTTTTTTGCTTTCAAGAAACCATGCATGATCTTCGGCGGTATGGCCGGGGACAAGATCAAGCAGCACATGAATATTTTTTTTATGCGCTTCGGCAAAAAGCCGTTCAAGATCGGCATTGGTTCCATAACGGGGAGCGGCCTTTTTGTAGTCGCGCACATCATAGCCGGCATCTTTGAACGGTGAATCAAAACAGGGATTGATCCAGAGCGCGTTACAGCCCAGCCCTTTAATATAATCAAGTTTTTGAATAATACCTTCAAAG
>JAITHM010000069.1 GCA_031279965.1 Spirochaetaceae bacterium | reverse complement strand
TATTGCTGTGTTATCATGGAAGCGGTTTTTTAGCTTGATGCCCCAGGTAGCGCGCTGCATGTCTCCTTCGATTTTTGCAGCGGTGTTGATGTTAATAAAGCCCCAGTTCGCGTCATATTCGTAATAACCTGTACGGAAAATACCGGTAACGGTAAAGATGCTGTTTGCAGTTTCTTCATTGGCAAATAAATTCGAGATAGAAAGATAATCGATTGTATCACCAATATCAACATCAAGGCGTGCTGCAAGCTCTACACCAATAATCACCGCATTACTTGTTGAAATATCAAATGCTCCGGCTACCAGCGCAAGATGTTTATTAAGCCCCGCATCCTGCAAAATCGCATTTTCGTCAACTCCACGAAGAAGCGCGGTGCATTGTCCGGCTTCAATATTGCCGTGCATAATGCCCTGTGTTTCGATAAAGGGAACGATTGCGGTAACCTCGCGGATATCTTCGATTGCGGCGCGTAATTCCGGCTGTTCGCGGGGTGCGTTATCAATACGAATGTAGTATGAAGAAACTTCCAAAATGTTTTCGATAAAACCAAGCTGAAATCCATTCATTACCGCAATAATTACGGTAAGTGCAAGTACGCCGGCACCTATTTCAAAGATTGATAGGATTGATGAAACACGCGATTTAGCATGCTTTTGGGAAAGAGAGCGCGCCGCAACAAATAATATCCACTCTAAGCGGTGTCCTAAGTTTTCTTGCATCAGCGTAATCTTCTATTGAGAATCCGTTCTTCTGATATTTTTTTGCCTTTTTGCCATATAGCTCTCAGCGCCAACTCATTATTCAGATATAATTCTTCAATTTCCTGTTCTTTGTCAATGGTTACCATGCGTTCAAGAACGCCGTTACGGTAATCACGCTCGGCAATACGATCGCCGCTTTTGTTGTAGCTGAATTCGATGACACGCTCATCATTTTCAGAAATCCAGGTAACTTTGCTAACCCTATCGCCATCCCATGTGTTGATAAGTTCACCTATAACCTCATCCCGCGGATTTTTTCGTATTTCACTCACAATACGGCGGCGTGCATCTGTTGTATAGGTAACTTTTGATGCCTCTTTAATAAATATATCGTGCAAAAATTCTGACGCTATCGTTGTTCCCGGGCTTACAAAATCTTTCTGCCGTTGTGAGTTTGCTGCATATTTGGGAAAATTGATGCGTGCCAGCTTTTGTTCCGCCTTGGGATCGTGGTACACCCGCTCTATCGCACGAAGTGCCAACGATCGTGTGTACCGGTAATTGTCCGTCCAGAGCAGCGGACCTTCTTTGCCTGTTGCCGCAACAAAATATTCAGGTAATTCAAGCGGGCCGTCAGGATTTCGCACCCGCGAAGAGGCCGGCTTTGGTGGTGGGGGAGGGGGGCTTGGCGGCGGCGCGGCGGCCTGCTCCTCAGCAGCCGGCGCGCCCTCTTCTGTTGGCGGCGCAGGTGCAGCGGCAGTATCGGTACTGCCTGAAATTTCAGCGGGCGCGGCATCGCCGGTTTCTTCTGCGCCATTTGGTTTTTCACCGCCGGTATCTGCTGCAAGCTGTCCATTCTCTCCGGTATTTTGAACAGTGCCGTCTGCCGATGCCGGTGCATCCGGTGTGGCTGCGCCGGCTGGCGCGGCAGATGCAGGTTTTGGCTCTTCTGCGGCTTTGTCATCAGTCTTTGGTTCCTCCGCGGGACTTTCTGGTTTTTTAACAGGCTCGACAATATGCGCTTCCGCTTTGAGCAGGAACATGTCACGATACGTATAGGTAACAAAAAAGCCCGACCCATCCGCCGCAAGGCGTTGTTCTTCAACAATAAACCCTTTGTCATCGTACCATTCAATAAATCCGGAACCATCATTGCTGATTGCCGCTACAAGAAATGATGTTTTGGACACATCCTGAAAAACCCACTGTGTTCGGATCCGGCTGCCTTTTTCATAGAGAACACGACACTCAATCGTCCAGGGTGCGGTATAATATTTCCGTAATTCCGCCGGTGCGTTTTCCGGTTTTACATTTTGCACGGATACCGCAAATTCAGAACGCAGGGCGCGGGCTTTAAATGTTTTTTCAAGGAACATTCCTGAGCCATTTGAAATATACCACTGTGCATCCGGCGGGACAGCCCCCCCTGCCGGCAATGTTACACAAAAAATAATAATTCCATATCCCAGTTTTTTGAGCATAACTTTTTTTATATGTCGGCATTATTGGGAAACGGCTAAAGCTGGTGCAGTTTGTCCCAGACCAGCGGCTTGACAGGGCAGCTTGATGAACCGCAGAAGAGACGGTAGAGTATATAAAAGAATGGCTATGAAGATTGCGCTTACAGGAATTAAACCAACAGGAATCCTGCACATTGGGAACTATTTTGGTGCGATAAAACCGGCGCTTGCTCTTGCGGAACGGTACGATGCGCGGTATTTTATCGCAGATTACCATGCCCTTAATATGATGAAAGAGCGTGATGCGCTTCGTTCCAGCATCCTTGAAATTGCCGCAGGCTGGCTTGCTGCCGGGCTTGACCCGGAAAAGGTTGTGTTTTACCGGCAAAGTTCTGTGCCGGAAACCTTTGAGCTTGCAACAATACTTTCAGCTTTTGCCGCCAAGGGGCTGCTCAACCGTGCTCATGCGTACAAGTCTGTTGTACAGGCCAATATCGAAAAGGGTGCGGATGCGGATGCGGGAATTAATATGGGCCTGTTTACCTATCCTGTTTTGATGGCGGCAGATATTGTTCTTTTTGATGCTGATGTGGTGCCGGTAGGACGCGATCAAACTCAACATGTTGAAATGGCACAGGATATTGCGCAGGCATTCAACTTCAACTATAAAAAAGAGCTGCTCAAAATCCCGCAGGCGGCAGTTGAGGAAGATGTGGCTGTTGTACCTGGTCTTGACGGCCGTAAAATGAGCAAAAGTTATGGTAATACAATTCCACTTTTTGCTCCGGAAAAAGAATTGCGGAAGCTTATCATGCGGATTGTCACTAATTCGCAGCCTGTTGAAGAACCGAAAGATCCTGATTCATCACAAGTTTTTGCCCTTTACCGGCTTTTTGCTTCACCACAGGAGCGGGAGGCATTTGCCGCACGGCTGCGCGCTGGAGGTATGGGCTGGGGGGAAGCAAAAGAAGAGCTCTTTCAAGTTGTGAACCGTACCCTTACTCCAATACGCGGACGATTTTGTGCGTTCATCAGCGAGCCGGAAAGACTTACCCGTATTCTTGATGAAGGCGCGGAAAAAGCCCGTGCTCTTGCCAAAGTTACTCTTACGCGGCTTCGAGAAGCCATCGGCATTACGCTCTGTTAAAAATCGGCTGTTTGCAGATACGTTTTGCGGTATTCAAGCGGTGAAATGCCGGTACACTTTTTGAAACAACGCGAGAAATGAAACTGGTTTTCAAAACCAAACCAATCAGCAATTTCACCAACAGTCTTTGTTGTCGAAATTAAAAACCCGGATGCGCCTTCAATTTTAAGACGCAGCATATACTGATAGGGGGTTAGTTTGATTTCAGTACGAAAAATTCTGATAAAATGCTCCGTTGACAGGGCAAGCAAGCGGGCGATTTCATCAACCCCCAGATTTTTTCGCACATTTTTCTGCATAACATGAAGCGCCCGCGTTACGTGCGTATACCCGCTGTTCCGCTTGACATCGTGGACAGCGGGGACAAGCGGAGTGCATTCCTTGACACAGGACAGCCCGCACTGACGGTACACGCGAAATATAAAGCTTAAAAGTGAAAACTCAGCTGCTTTTGCCAGTGCCTCATCGCCGGAACGGAATAGCGTTGTTATTTCGTCACATTGAAGCCGGTTTGTACTGCTGACATTCAGGCCCTGCGCTCGTTTTTCAAAAACTTCGGCAAGAAGCCACTTGAATTCTTCATCATGCTCGCCGCAGTTAAACAGAATTGCATAATAGCTGATAGGCCGCGCCGTCATGTCGGGAATTATTGAATGAAATTCACCGGGAGCCGTAATAAAAAACTTTTGCGGCGAGATAAGATACTTTGTTTTTCCGCAAAGAAATGTGCCGCCGCCATCAAGAAAGAAGTGCAATTCATATTCATTGCAGCCGTGCACATGATACCGTCCATGCCACGCGACCCGTTCATGCTCCACCAGATGGTAGACAAAAACCGCATCCAGGATTTTCATATCCTTATTAAGGATATAGAATACCAGAAAATATGTCAATTGTAGATATGCGGCAGGGTTAAGAGCCTGTGTAAGGAAATTTCATGCTTCAATGACTGGATTTTGCCGGTAATGTCGCGGATTTTGACTCTGCGCCAGTCCGCCGCCGCCGAAATATGGCTTCTGTTCAGCGAGCAACAATTGATTTTTTTTTTCTGCTGCGGTACACTCGTGTCTGTTGAAAAAGACCATAATTGTCATCATTTTGTGTGTTGGAGTTGGGGGCGCGGTTTTTTTGCGGGGCTGGGCGCAACGGACTGTTCCGCTGGGCTCTTACGGGGTTATTCGTTCCAAAACGCATGGATTGCGTGAACGGATTATCCGCGAAGGCAATTTTGACTGGATCTGGTACCTGCTTATTCCGGGAAACACAACAATAACGGTATTCAAGCCGGCCTCCCGCGAATTTCCCATTGAGTTTTCTGGCACGCTGCCACAGACAGAAACGCTTAATGCCTTTACTGGAATTCAAAATGAATTTTCATGGGAAGTATCTGGCGCGTGCAAATTTTCACTTAACCCGGAGGCGCTGCCCGGCCTTATCGAAAAAAACGCTATTTCGAATCAGGAAGAGCTTGATAGTTATCTTGGCAGGCTTACCGCTGACCTGAGTGCATGGACACAGCAGCGCCTTAACGCATATTTTGCCGAGGGGCAGGCGGAGCGGTTTCTTATGAAACTCTATGCAGAAGGCGGGTTTGATATATTGTCATCGGAAATACAAATCACGTATACTCAGGTATGTGATGTGGACTGCCGCTTTACCGTAAAAAAAATGCCGGATTTTGCTTTGTGGGAGACTGTGCGAGTACTTTATACTGCATATCTTGAACGCCAGCGCACGGTGCTTCAGGATGCTGCGGTAACCCAGGCGGAACGGAAACTGACATCTCAGTTTCGTTTTGACGAACTTACCCGTTACGGAGAGCTTTTGACAAAGTATCCTGTTCTGCTTGAATATCTTGAGATTGAACAGCGGGAGAGCAAGGAGAATCAATGAATCGTGTGATATATTACCGGAGACGGTGTGTGCTTGTTTTTGCGTTGGCTTTAACGGGCGCAGCACTTTGGGCGCAAGACGGCGGGTCAGACGGCGACGGATCTCCAATACAATCTGAATGGAATGGCGGAAATTTTTCGCTGTATTCAGTCGGTGATAAGACATTTGCTATTTCGGTGGGAGCGTTGTTCTCATTAGGGGTTACTGATGCAAACTACAATCCGCTTGCCAATAAGATAAATACCGGCGGTACCCTTTCGTTGTCGTATGCCTATTTTTTGAAGCCCAATTTATTTGTCGGCGGCGAACTGCAAGGTTCGTTTCAATCAACGCTGGCGGAACATTTTGTATTTATTATTCCGATGAGCGCACGGGTTGGCTGGCAATTTCTCTACAAACGGTTCGAATTTCCTGTTTCTGTATCGTTGGGCGGAGCGCCGCAGTCGTATAATGGACACAATCTTTTTAGCATGTTTATGAAGGTACAAGGCTCCGCATATTTTCGCTTTAATTCTGAGTGGTCATTTGGGCTGAACACATCAGTTTGGTGGGTGCCGCAATGGACGAGTGATAATTCAAAAGATGCTTATGGCCATTTTCTTGATATTACCGCTTCGGCACGCTTTCATTTTTAATTATGAGGTATTTCATGAAAAAAATTGCTTATCTGCTTCTGAGTATATTTGCGCTGGGTTGTATCTTCAACTGCGATCAATATCCGATATTTTATACCACTGCAAAAGAGGTGGCTCCCAAAAAAGCAAAGATACCCGGGGCACTTTCAATGATTATTGCAACACCTGACGGCAAAACGCTCTATGTAACGAACCACAGCTCAATTTGGACTGCTTCTGAAAACACAGGCTGGATATGGGCACAACATTCATTACCGCCCAGCGGCACAGCAGTACAGAGTATCGCATGTGCCAATACGAATCTGTATGCGCTTACCAGCAATGCGAATGAAAGCGTTATTTGGAAAATAGACGGGAACTCAGCGTCCGCTATTGAGCGGGGGAACAGTAAAAAATACCAGGTAATTTATGGGGCTGGGGGCAAGATTTTTGCCGCGGTGAGCATCCGCGATACGCCGACAGAAGGAGGTGCTGATTATTCAATTGTCAATATTACAGATAATGTTACCGTGGTAGCAGAAACGCATCTTTTAAAGGGCGTTGCATACTCAAACAGCGCCTATTATTTTGCAACAATGGGAAGCGGCATCTATAGCGGCAACGGCTCTAGTGCAACTCAATTAGATCTTGGGAAAAATAAAACTATCATGGGAATAATCAGTTATGGGGCGCTCCCCATGGTTGCCGCGATTTCCCGCGATGGATATGTGTATCAGCTTACCGGTACTGCCGCGGAAAAAGAGACTGGACGAGATTTTCGTGACGGAGCGCTAGGTGTTTGGTGGGATCCTCTCCGGAGTGGCGCATCAAACCCTTCGACTGGATACCCCGCGCTGCTGCTCATCGGTGTGCGGATAAACAACATACAACACGGGTATCATGAAATGAAAATCAAGCCGGATGGTACGCTGGATTTTGCAGGTTCGCTTGAATACCCGGGCGTACACATACCAACAAGTG
>JAITHM010000020.1 GCA_031279965.1 Spirochaetaceae bacterium | reverse complement strand
CACAAGTTTGCTAAAGCAAACTTGCCTCAACACAAATATGGCAACTTTGCTGAGCGCTACATCGCGGCAACTACATCAAAAGACACGCTGCGCGTGCCTCTTCGGATGCGGTTTTTGCGGGCATACCCGCAAAAATGCGCCCCTAATTGTGACGTACTGCTTGACGCGGACGATTGTATTTTGCAAGACAGACGGATATAATACCGGTAAAGTAGGAAATAAATATGCGTAAAAATATGATGGGTGTCTTGATCGGATGCGTTGGTGCTATGTTTCTAAGTATCATGAGCGCCGCAGTTTATGACTATCTTAAAGGGAATAACTTATTCGCCACACTGGTTAATTTCCTGGTATCTGTTTTCAAGCTACTGGTAAAGAAAATCCATGGGCTTAATACTCCCGTATGGGCATTATTGCTGATCTTGCTGGTTGTTATTGTGATTATTCTTATACTCAGCAAGCGCAGTAAAAACAGAAACCGGAAAAGAACCCGCTAATCTGCGTCCGCCGGTAAAATCCAGAAATATCAGGTATCTTCCTTGCAGGTTTTGGAAGCGGCGGCTTTTCGTATACGGCGAAAAACGCCATGATTAAGTAAAAAACTTACCATACAGAGGATAAGCGCACCGGAAAACACAGGAAATAGCATAAAATACTCATCAAAATCACCCAAAATAATGATGATGGGGAGTGAGCCGGCCGGCGGATGGATGGTTTTGCTTAACATCATGACGGCAATGGTAAACCCCACGCCAAGCGCAAGGCTTAACGGCGAACTGCCCACAAACCGTAGCAAAACAAAGCCAATCAACGCTGCGATGGTATATCCGCAGATTATGTTTTTGGGATGGGCGAACGGCGACTCTGGTACGGCACAGGTTAACACGCATGAAGCTCCAAAAGGCGCCATAAGAAGCGGTATACCGCTCAATTCAGTAAGCAACGCCAGCACTAAAATTATAATAAACCCGCCTGCGAACGCAGCACAGACGAGCATGATTTTTTTTAGGATGTTTTCTGGTACAACCACAGCGCCTCCACATATACCATCATGAATATATTATATGATTACGTCAACGGCATTTCAGATTTGGAACCTTGCCGGTGCGGACGGTACAACAGGATTACAAAACAGCGCCTTGCAATTTTGAAGACTGATCAAGTATACTGCCATCATGCCAATGACCTTAGCTGAAAAAATTTTTCAGGCGCATCTTATCGACAAACCAGCGGATGATACGTTTGTGCTCAGACTTGACACGGTGTTTTGTCACGAGATTACGACGCCAATAGCGATACACGACCTTGTTTCGCGGGGGCTTGACCGTGTGTTTGATCCTGCCAAAATCAAAGCGGTAATTGATCATGTAACGCCGGCAAAAGACAGCAAGACTGCTGAACAGGGCAAGACGCTCCGTGACTGGGCGCGCCGCCATGCCATTAAAGATTTTTTTGATGTTGGACAAAACGGCGTGTGTCACGCCCTGTTTCCCGAAAAAGGCTTTGCGCGTCCCGGTTATGTAATCATTATGGGTGACAGCCATACCTGTACTCACGGGGCTTTTGGTGCGTTTGCGGCAGGTGTTGGCACCACCGATCTTGAAGTGGGCATCTTAAAAGGTGTTTGCGCATTTAAAAAACCGGAGAGCGTCAAGGTGATGCTTTCCGGCAGGCTTCCCGCGGGAGTGTTTCCCAAGGATGTTATTCTCGCCGTCATTGCCCGTATAGGTGTTGCCGGAGCAACTGATACGGTAATGGAATTTCACGGAACGGCCGTTGAAACTATGAGTATGGAAGGACGTATGACGCTTGCCAATATGGCAGTTGAAGCAGGAGCGACAAGCGGCGTCTGTCAGCCAGACGCGGTAACGCTTGATTATTTGTGGCCGTTCATTGGGCCAGAAGGCGATAAAAGCTTTATGACAAAAAAAGAAGCGCTTGATGACTGGCAAAAATGGCGCAGTGATCCTGATGCACACTACATAAAAAGTATTGAAATTGACTGTTCCGCATTGGAACCGCTTGCCACGACAGGTTATAAACCAGACCAGGTAAAAACACTCCGTGAACTTGCCGGAACAAAAATAGATCAGGTTTACATTGGGTCATGTACCAACGGGCGCATTGAAGATCTTCGTGAAGCGGCAAAGATTGTACGTGGTAACAAGATAGCAGCGCATGTCCGCGCAATAGTTTCTCCGGCAACGCCCGCCGTTTACAGCGCAGCGTTGCGCGAAGGGCTTATTGCTGATTTTATCGACGCGGGATTTTGCGTAACAAATCCTACCTGCGGCGCTTGTTTGGGAATGTCCAACGGCGTTCTTGCAGCAGGCGAGGTATGTGCATCAACAACAAACCGTAATTTTGCCGGACGTATGGGTAAGGACGGGATGATTCATCTTATGAGTCCTGCATCGGCGGCGCAGACGGCGCTTAAGGGGGTAATCTGATGAAAACATTTGGCGGCAGAGTGCTTTTCCTTGATCGTAGTGATATTAACACTGATGAGATTATCCCCGCAAAATATCTTACCGAAAACACCAAAGAGGCGCTTGCCCCCTATCTTCTTGAAGATCTAGCCATAGCAGGCTTTGAGCCAAAGCGGGATATTGCCGGTAAAGCGGTGCTTGTAACGAAGGCAAATTTTGGATGTGGAAGTTCCCGCGAACACGCTCCATGGGCGCTTGAAGCGAATGGCATCAATATTGTTATTGCGCCAAGTTTTGCCCGAATTTTCCGCCAGAACATGTATAATTGCGGTATGCTTGCCCTTGAGATTGCCTCCGAAATTATTGACGATCTTTTTGTCGAATTTGCCTCCAGCACAACAATACTTACTATTGATATAGAACACTCTCTTTTAAGTTTTACCGCGCCGGGCAAAGAAAAAAAGCTTTCTTTTGTTTTGCAAGGGTTTGAACGCGCTCTTGTCGCTGCCGGCGGATGGGTTGAATATACCGTTGCTCGGTATTGAAGGCTGTCCTTTAAGGCGAAAAGAAAATTTTAACACGCTCAGATTCTGAGCGATGAACAAGTTTAACGAGCAATGTCTGTTCTTGCGGCAAGTATACCCAGCCCGGCGAGTTATATGTTTCAAAACGAGGATCTGAACGATAGTCAATATCCCTCATTTGTATTCGAGAAAACGGGCGTATTCCAAACATTATAAGATAATGAGGGCTTGAGACAGGAAAAGTTACCTCAAATTCAAGGGCATTGTTTTTGTATGAAGCTGCTATCGCAGGAGATGCTGTCCAAAGCCATACACCAAACATAACGGTGCTAGCGCCGACCGCATGCGGATAATAAGCTGATATGCCAAGATAGGGATAGATCATGCTTGCACTAAGGCGCTCACTGGATTCCAGCTCGACAAAACCGGCCGTTGAACTCCAGGAAAGTTCTTTGGCGATTGCGCCGTTTGCATCGGAACAGGACAGCGCGGAAAGCACTAGTGACCGGCCTATTGCCGCCCATTCGTTGTTTCCGCTCGAGTCGCCGTAGGCAGCAATGGCAACGCCAAGCCGAATGTTAAAAAATACATCAATTACCGCATTTTGTCCCAAAAACACCCGGGGATTTTCGCTGTCTTTAAGCAGAAATTCAGAAACAAAAAGCCGTGCCTGTGTTGCAAGTATTTCAAAAGGATTCTCTTTACCTTTATGCCAAATATTGTACGACAGCCATCCTTCAAAAATACCCGGGCAAATTTCCAGGGAGATGCTGCCAGGCTGCATCGTTTTAATAAACTGTAGGGCTTCATCAAAAAGCGTTGTCTTGCCCCGCTGCAAAAGATAGTCAAATACTTTATATTGTTTGAGGAGTTCTTCGGGTGCTTCCTGAATTGCTTTTTCAAGCCCTGCCTGATTTTCCTGATCGATGCGCGTCATTTGTTTTGCTGCCGATTCAAGCTTTCCAAAAAAAGGTGCTGAAAGAAATGTTTGCCCGCTGCTGGAAGCAAAAGTTTCGGGAATACGAGAAAGTGCTCCGGCATAATCAAATTTATGCGCAGCGGCTGCAAGATATGCGGTAATTATCGCTTCGTCACTTTCTTCATCGTTAAGATGTGTCTGCCATTCTTGTTGTGCGGTTTCGCACCATTGCATTACGAGTCCATCGTAAAACTCTTTCCCCATCGCTCCTGAAATAATATAGTCGGCCGGATTAAAGGCTTCTTCGCTTATGTGCGGCCGGTAGCTTATAACAGGATTTTTATGGCTAAATTCAATCAATCCCCGTTTGGTATCAAGAATAGAGCGGTCAAAAGTATAATCCTGTTTGTTATGAATGATAATAAGGGTTGACTGCCGCTGTTCTCCAATAGCGGCATTTTTGGTCAGCCGGTACGGCAGCTCAAGAGAAATTGCATCTTCAGCAAGATGTGCATTGATGATAAGTTCGTCACTAACGCCGTTATTTTTTACATAAAAAGCCAATTGTGACCCGTCTGCCATCGTAAAACGCACCGAAGCATCGGCGACAGACATAAACTGCGGAATAAGCCTGCGCCGTATTCCGTCAAAATCAATAATGGCAAGAGAGTTGTTTTCTTCGGCGCTTGCAAGCCTGAATTCAAGCCCACCAAAAAAAACGCTTGCGGCATCATCAATCAACACCTCGTTTTCTCCGGTTAAAGCAGGCTGGGTATTTTCTTCAAAACGATATTTTCCACTTACCACAAGACTGCCTATCTTGCGGTTAAAACCATCTTGTTGGGCAAATTGAATCAGCGCGATTGCGACAAACACAATCGCATAGAAACCGCAGAGCATGATAATTCTGGGTATTATTGATTTCCGCATGCCTTATACTGTGCTATTTCCTCTATTCTTTCAAGGGCAGGAAACTACAGCATTATAAGAACGGCCGGAGGCATATCAAAATTGAAAACGGCGAATGTAAATGCTCAGGGCAAGGCCGATTCCAGCCATTGCGGAAAGCAACGCGGAGCCGCCGTACGACATGAAAAGCAGCGGAATTCCGGTAATAGGCATGATGCCCATTGCCATGCCAACATTGACAAGAAAATGAAAGCTGTAGATCGCTGCAAGCCCGCCGGCAATATAACAGCCAAACGGATCAGTTGTGTTCTTCATAATTTTAATAAGACGCAGGCATACGGTTAAAAACAGCACAAACAAGAGCACACCACCTAAAAACCCCCATTCTTCAGAAAAAATTGAAAAAATAAAGTCCGTACTTTGTGTCGGAAGAAACCGGTAATGACTCTGCGTTCCCTGCATATACCCCTTGCCTAGCGCCCCGCCTGAACCAACCGCCGTCATAGATTGAATAATATGCCAACCGGCCCCTCTTGGATCAACATAAGGATCAAGAAATACAACAAGCCGATTTATTTGATATTCTTTGAGCATCTTATTTCCAGCAAGTACGACAGCAAGCGCCGATATAATCAACAATGCAAAATAATCAATCCAATAAAAATAACGTTTTTTATACCGGACAAGCCCGAAAAAAGCGATGAAAAATATAATCGCACATATACTGCACAAGGCGGCAATAAACTGGACATTACTAAGAAGGTCAAGACTGGTACTGGTGATTTTTACAATATGTTTTTGCCAAAAGGGCACAAGAAGCAGTATGCCGCCTATACCTAAGACGGATATTACAAACAGGATATAGCGCATTTTGATGCCGGCAATAAACGTCATTACCAAAAGTATCGGGATAAATACCAGCGATGTGCCAAAATCAGGCTGCAGTAATACAAAAAACATGGGGACAAACGCAATAACACAGGAAAGCGCAAACCGTTTGAAATCACTTGTTGAACGCCGCGAAAGATCAAGATATTGCGCCAGACAGAGAATTGTTGTGATTTTGGCAAATTCAGACGGCTGAATACCAAAATTGCCTATTCCTACCCAGGCCCGCGCACCATGGATCTCGCGGCCGGCAATAACCGTATAGAGTACTAGAATGAGTGTTCCCAGATACAGATATAAAGCAAAATGATAGATGCGCCGGTAATTCATCAATGCAAGCATCAGGGCAAGAATCAAGCCCGCCGCGCCCCAGATAATTTGCCGGATATACTCTTCCGAAACAATAATTCCTGTTGAATCGACACCCGATGAATAAATAAAGAGTATACCAAACAGCGTAAGAATCAGCGCGGCAAACAAGAGTAAGAAATCAATGCCAAGAAGATCCCGGAACTTCATGCCGGCTACTCCCGGCGTCCCCGCGCGCTGACATGATATTGAAGTCCGAGCGCCGTTACTGCTTCTTCGTAAGTTTGATGAGCAAAAATCCCCTGAAAAATCAAAGATGCCGCATAAACAGCCCACCATTCCCAGGTATTTGCCGCCTCAACAATAATCGATACAGCAACACGTTCATCGGGATTATCCGTCCGGAATGGCGCATAGGCGGCAAACCACGCATGCCAGCGGTCGGCAAGGCCAACTTCGCTGGTACCCGTCTTGCCGGCAATTTCTGTTACTTTAACCGTATTCACAGGAAATTGTGCGGTGCCCTCGCTGATGACGCCCCGCATGTCTTGCCGCACCCGTTCAAAGATATAACTGGCTATTCCGCTTTGGCGCAATTTTTCAGGTTTCACCGTTTCGACAACTGAACTATCAGAACTATCACGCACTTCTTTTAAAAGATGAGGACGGTATGTTACACCGTCATTAACGACCATAGAGATCATATTAGACATCTGCAGCGGCGTTACCAGCGTCCAGCCCTGCCCGATAGACGTATTCATCGTATCACCGCCCAGCCATTTTTCGTGAAATTTCCGGTCTTTCCAATGGGGCGTAGGGATAAATCCCGCAATTTCTCCCGGCAAGTCTATGCCGGCAAGCTCGCCAAAACCGTATTCACGGGCATACGCAACGATATTTTCAATGCCAAGGGAATCACGACCTACAACCCAGTAATAAATATCACAGGATTGCGCCAGCGCCCGCCGTAAATTCATTCTGCCATGACCAGGACGGTGAATATGGCAATGCCAAATACGGTCGCCGTAGGAGATTTCACCCGGACAGTCAACAGTTTTATCTGGAGAAAAGGAATTTTCCGCAAGAATTCCTGTCGTCATAAGAATTTTGAATGTGGAACCGGGGGGGTAATGAGATTGAATAGCCCGGTTTAAAAGCGGTTTATGTTCATTGCTGATCAATTTTTGATACTCAACTCCAGCATCATTGCTTAAAAATACCGAAGGATTATACCACGGATACGAGACCATTGCCAGTATTTCGCCGTTTGATGGACGTGTGACAACGACGGCGCCAATACGATTCCCCAGCGCTTTTTCAGCAAGAGTTTGAATACGGCGGTCGATGGTGAGCACAAGATTCTTTCCTGCCACAGGCCGTTCCCGCACAACCGTATCGCTGGTGAGCCGCCCGCGCACATCGACGACACGGGTTTCGGCTCCGTCTTTTCCTCGCAAAAGCTCATCATACTGACGTTCAATGCCCGCCTTACCGATTATGTCACTTTGACTGTAGCCCTTGTTGTAGAGCGTGGTAAGCTCATCGCGGGTAATATCCCCCACATAACCTACAACGTGGGAAAGGCCCCCTGTTTCGCTGTAATTGCGTACCGGTTTAGACTGCCAGGACACGCCGGGCAGCGTATCAATATGCTCAGCAAGCACGGCGATCTTTGCGTAAGGAATGTTCACGGCGACTTCAACCGGCTGAAACAAATGCCACGATTGGACGGGAAGCCGCCGTTCAATTTGCGCTTCGGGGATTTCAAGAAAATCTGCCAGACGTTTTATCGTGTCGGGAATTTCTGAACGTTCAATTTCGGCGGGGGAGATGCGGACGGCAAACGAGTCGGTATTATACACGATCGGTGCGGCGGCATCCCGTGTATAGATTTCACCACGCTGTGCCGGTATCACCTGGCTGCGGCGTGTGATGGTATCGGCACGGGTGCGGTGAACAGCGCCATAGACAATTTGCATTGCAAAAAGCCGTCCGGTATAAGCAATGAACACGCAAATAAACATAATTTGCAGTGCACGAATCCGCTTTTCACTGCGGTCGGTATTTTCAATAAGCGGCATTATTACTCCCTGGGCCGTTCAAGCAGTACGCTGAATTTTTTGAGAAAGTCAAAAAGAAACGGCGCAATAAGGGCGTTCATCAGCAGTTCAATCCATAAAGTTGCCCCCGTCCAAGAGTAGGCGGGCACCGCGCCGGCAAAGAGAAAATGAAGCAGAAAAAACTGCCCTGCTTTAAGAAGCGTCGCCGCCGCACACAGTGCTATGGGAAGGAAAACAACGTCAAGAATCAGGTTGCCGCGGATAAGCCCGGCAAGCGCGCCAATTACCGTGCGCACAAAAATATTAAGGCCCAGCGGCGCTCGCGAAAGAAAATCAAGAAAAAGGCCGGAAAAAAAACCAGTTATTTGTCCTGTCATCATGCCATTCTGATAGGCAGAAAAAACGAGGATACACAGTGCTATATCAGGCATTGTTTCAATACGAAAGAAAAAAACAAAGCGCGCAATCAGTGTTGATTGCAGGATGCCTGCCACAATGATAAAAACAACAGCCCAAACAATACTCTTAACCACAGTTCTTTTTACCAACCTGCCTTTTCGCTGTCAAGGCGGCTCCAAGGCATTAATTCTCCATAATAGTGATTTCCACACGGCGGTTCCTGCGGCGGCCTTCTTCAGTGGCGTTACCTGCCACAGGGCGCGATGAACCATATCCCCGTGTGATGACACGTTCCGGCGCGCGGACTTTCTCTTTAATAAGATAGCTGGCGACCTCTGCAGCGCGGTCTTCAGAAAGTTTAATGCGGGCATTCTCTGACGCGCCTGCCGCCGCCGTATGTCCTGCCACCACAATGTCGCGGTCTTTGTATGCGCGCAGTATAGCCGCTATTTTTTCCAGTTTAGGCATCTCACCGGGAAGCAATTGTGCGGAATCGGCGGCAAACTGGATGTTATCCAGGCTGATTGAGATTCCTTCGTTCACAACCTTGACAGAAACATCGGTAAGGCCAAGCTCCGCGATAGTCTGCTGAATGTCCCGCGCCAGATCTGCCTTATTCATCGCTTCCGCTTCGATTATTTCAGAAACGGTAGTTCCGCGAAATGTCCATGTTTCACCGTTTGTCAGCATAAAATTCAATTCGAACTCATCTTCTGCGGCGGCAATCTGCCCCAATGCATCATCCCAATAAAGTATCTGGCGGGACTTGCCGTTGATGCGCCGTATTTCCGGTTTTTCGCCCGGCTTCGCCGCCGTTGTGCTTGAGCGGTTCAGATATGTGCGCGGCGCGTTTTCAAAGCCTTCAATATTTTTGATCATGTTATAGTTTACATTAAGCACTTTATACTTCTTTTTATTTCGCCATTCACGCTCGCCGACATACATGTTGTTTGCCTGAAATGGAACGCTTACCGGCTCTTCAATTTCAAAAGTCCGCCGCAAATCAAAAACCTCGTTACCCCGCGAAATCCACGATTCTCCGGCGTTAACTTCCCGGTCTGGAAAATAAGGGACATCGCGTGCCGACGGCATGAAATACCGCTTGTCTATCGTGATTTTCCCCAACCTATCCCGGGTAAAAACAGACTTATATTCTTCACCCCATCGCAGCCGGGGAGATGTTTTTCCCGCCGCAGGTTCTTCGGCAGCTTCTTCAGCAACATTAAATACGGCATTAAGCGTTGCACGGCCATTAGCAAGCGCCGTTACTTCCGAGGCCATTCTGTTGATGATATTTGTGTTTTGAACAACTTTCCCATTCAGGGCGACAGATTCTTTTGTCGTAGAGACTATCCTGAATTTATCGCCCACTGCATGTTTGAATTCAAATTTATCCGCGTAGAGCACGCTCTGTGAAAACAGTATAAGACTCGTTGTAATAAAAAAAGACGCGCGTGAAGTTCGCATATTTTATTATCGGCGGAAGGCGCCTAAAACAGCGGAATTACTTCGTAAAGGGAAGAACAGCATTTCCAGACGGCGGCGCGGACTTCGGCATCCGGCTCGATCATGTCCTTGATGAAGATTGACCGGATGCCCGCCGCAGCCAGCGCGGTAAGGCCGGCGGGCGAGTCTTCAAGTCCGGCGCAGCACGCAGCAGGCAGCGCGAGTTTTTCCGCGGCGCGGAGGAATATGTCGGGTGCGGGCTTTCCGTGTTGAATTTCATCACCACAGACTATTGCGTCAAACCGCTCCAAAATACCACCACACCGGAGCTTCCAGAGCGCCCGGTCACGGTCGGTAGAAGTTGCAACCGCCGCCGGTATTTTTTTTTCACGCAGTGAATCAAGCAGCGGGATAAGTCCTGGTTTGTGCGGAATCCCTTCGGCTTCATACCGCGTTTTTTCATGCCGAAGAATTTCACTGCGCAGATCCATAAAAGGATATTCCGAACCGAGCATGTCTTTAAGGAGTTTTTCCGATGCGCGGCAGTTAATACCGATGATTTTTATCAGAGTGTCAAAGGGAACATCCCATCCTGATTCGGCGTTTTTCGCAGCCAGTGCGGTTATAAACGGACGTTCTGTATCGAGCATAAGCCCGTCAAGATCAAAAATTGCCGCAGCAGGTTTCATATTTTGTGTCAACTCTTAGCCCCTAGGGGAATCGAACCCCTCTTTTAAGATTGAGAATCTCATGTCCTAACCGATAGACGAAGGGGCCGTCCTTCATCTGCCCCATTGTAATCGTCCGGCACAACTCCCGTCAATCACCCCGTCAAAGGAAGGCGGAGGCACCCATCTGATCTGGCCGGCTCTATCTGTAGCGGGCTTGTGGTAAGACAGGATTTTTGTTACAATTGCAGTCATATAATATCCGTATATTTTGGAGTGTGCCGATGAGACTTGCTGATAAATTCACAATGGTCAGGATTATTTTTGCGCCATTATTCTTTATTTTTTATATGATAGCCGCCTACCTTGACCGCTACGCGCTGCCTATTCTTGCCGCCTTGGCTGCGGCGCTTGTTCTGGCAGAATTAACCGACTGGCTTGACGGAAGTACCGCCCGCAAGCTGAATCAAGTAAGCGATACAGGCAAAATCCTTGACCCTTTCGCTGATGCCTTCCTTCATATTACTATTTTCTTTTGTTTTACCGTAACACGAGATGTACCTGCCCCCATTTTCATCCTTATTTTTTACCGCGAGTTCGGGATGCTTTTTCTTCGTTTGCAGGCAACTAGAAAAGGCCGCGACATTGCGGCGCGCATGGGCGGTAAATTTAAAACAGTTTTATACATTACAACATGTTTCTGGATTCTTGCTGTTAAAATCTATCGGTATACATCATTTATCCTTCCACAAGATTATGTTTTATACACGATAAAAGTGGTGCTTTTTACTATTTGTGTTATAGCAGCGTATCTTTCGTTTTTTGAGTATCTCTACCAGTGGGTATCCAAAGCCCCAAAAAAATAAATTCCTGCATGCGTTCGGATGTGTTGAAGGCTGGGGATGTTCGCGCCCTATGCGGGGGCGCCAGAGACGAAAAACCGAAACGGGATATTGAACAAAAAAAAAACTTATGGTATATTCAAAACATCCCCGCTGGTCGGCGGGACATAATCAAATATAGTGTAAGTTCGCGCCTCAAACCTGCCATTTGGGCACAATGAGGCCGGGCGAAAGAGGAGAAAAAAATGGCTAAACAATTGCTTTTCAGCGAAGAAGGACGCAGAAAGCTCCTTTCGGGTGTCGAGCAAATTTCCAAAGCGGTTAAAGTAACCCTTGGCCCGAAAGGACGAAATGTCCTTCTGGACAAAAAATTCGGTGCGCCTACAGTTACTAAAGATGGCGTTTCTGTCGCCAAAGAGGTTGAGCTTGCCGACCCGTTTGAGAACATGGGCGCGCAGCTTTTAAAGGAAGTTGCCACAAAAACCAACGATGTGGCTGGCGATGGCACCACTACAGCTACAGTGCTTGCCTATGCGCTTGTAAAAAAGGGCCTGGAATCGGTTTCCGCCGGCATGACGCCCATTGAGCTGAAACGCGGTATCGACAAAGCTGTGGAGATTGCCGTTGCTGAAATTAAAAAGAATTCAAAGTCAATCGGCAAAGACAAGGCAGAAATCTCCAATGTGGCATCAATTTCGGCGAATAACGACACAGAAATTGGCAATACCATTGC
>JAITHM010000111.1 GCA_031279965.1 Spirochaetaceae bacterium | reverse complement strand
ACGCTTCGTCAATTCCAATTTGATTAAAGACGTTTCGCGTTTGGTCGTAAACATTTATTGAACGCTCATCAATGATATGAGAAACTACCTGAACAGGCGGCATCCGCAGTTGAATCCGGCGTCCTATTTGGCGGCCGGAATATACTAATCAGAAAAAACGACAGAAATGGCTTGAAAATTCCAAATTTGCCGTTTATTATGGACTATGGATGAAAAAGAACGAGCCGTTTTTGAGGACATAAGTCGGACGTTGAAAGAAATTCGGGATGCTATGAATGCGCCCAAAAGCAGATTTCAGAAAACCGTTGATTTTTTGGTCTCTGCGGTAGCAATAAGCGGCCTTGTTTTTATTATTGACCAGGTTATTAAGTGGATTAAAGGGTAGGTATATGACACAGTTTTTGATAGGTGTGGGTTTAGTAGTCACCGCAGTGATAGGTTTTTTTATTTTCCACCGCGAGGACAAACCGACAAAGGCTACTTACGACCAAGATTGAAAAATGGAAGCAGTCAAAACTCGGGAAGCACAGTCGCCTTCTGAAGAAATTTGGGAGCTGTTAAAGGAAATTGCCGCGGCACAGAAGGAAACCGACCGGATCGGCAAAGAAACATCCCTGAAAATGAAAGAAACTGACCGGATTGTTAAAGAAACGTCTCTGCAAATGAAGGAAACCGACCGAAAGGTGAGTGTGCTCGCATGATGTTGCAGTTTTCCGGCGCTCGTGCGCTTGTAATGGGGCTTGGACTGAACGGAGGCGGGTTGGAATCGGCGCTGTTTCTTTTGCGGCGCGGCGCAGAACTAACGATAACCGACCTGCGTGATGCTGCCGTTTTACAGCCTTCTATTGCCGTGCTTGATGATGCTGTGCGAAACCTTAACGCCCCGCCGGTCAGGTATGTGCTTGGCACACATGAAATGAACGATTTTGAAACGGCAGATGTAGTAATTAAAAATCCCGCCGTCCGCCCGGATTCACCGTATCTTAAAGCGGCGCAGCGTATTGAAACTGATATTTCGCTTTTTTTGCGGGAAAATCCTGCGCGTCTTTTGGCAGTTACCGGATCTAAAGGAAAATCCTTTACGTCATCTGCTTTATGCTATGGCCTTGAAGCACATCACCGGTCAGCGGGAAAAGGCGCGGCTTATCTTGGCGGTAATATTACTATCTCGCCGCTTCGTTTTCTTGAACAGCTTGGCGCTGATGACGATGTGGTACTCGAGCTTTCAAGTTGGCAGCTTGCCGACCTTCCGGAGGATCTTCTTAAACCCCGGATTGCCGTGCTTACCGCCATCATGCCGGATCATCTTGACCGCTATGGCACAATGGATGCATATATTGCTGATAAAAAACGTATTTACCGCAATCAAGATGCGCAAGACCTAACCATTGTTTACAACGGCACCTGGAGCGCCGGCTTTATGCGTGAAACACGCGCGCGCCTTCTCTGTTACGGCGAACAGACGGCTGTGGCGGGGGCGTGCGGCTGGTTCAGCGCGGCAGATGGCGGCTGTTATGCGCGGGGGCCGCTTGGCCTGCTCAATGCGGATCAACAGGTGGAGCTGATTGGAAGTCAGTGCGTTACACCTGGTGCGCATCAAAAAATCAACCTATTGGGGGCAGGACTTGCGCTGCTTGACCTGGGGCTGGAGCCTGAATTTATTCGTCGTACACTTGCGGTGTTTCCCGGGCTTGAACACCGGCTTGAATTTTTCTGTGAAAAGAACGGCGTCCGCTTTGTCAATGACAGCGCGGCAACAATTCCCGAAGCAGCGGCGGCGGCGGTAACAGCGCTTGGTTCACCGGTGCTTATCACAGGCGGCACCGATAAGGCGCTCGATTTTACCCCTCTTGTTAATGCCGCACGGCAGGCAAAAAAAATTATTCTTTTGGCAGGTTCGGCTAGTGATAAGCTTACCGGGCTTTTTGCCCAAGCGGGTATCGCCTATGCAGGGCCCTTTACCACGGTAGATGCGGCGCTCGATGCGGCGCTCGATGCGGCTGCTGCCGGCGATACGGTGGTGCTTTCGCCAGGCTGCACTTCGTTTGGCATGTTTAAGAATGAGTTTGACCGGGGGCGGCAATGGAAAGCGGCCGTTCTCGCTTTGGGACAGCGCTGATTGACCAGCGTTGTGTTTACAGTAAGACTCCACAGGCACGCCGGCATTACATAAGCGGTGCAAAGATGCGCAAGAGGTCTTGCAGAAAAACATGGACAGCATTTGGCGCACAATCTTTAAGTGTAAACTCTTTTGAATGTTCTATTGTTGCAAGAAAATCGGCTTTTATTTTTGCAACCTGACTGTTCCGGTAAATGCACACGCCGCATTCATAATGAAGACAGAGACTTCTAAAATCAAGATTTGCCGTTCCCACCGATGCTACAGCATCATCAGATACAAAAGTTTTTGAATGATTAAATCCTTTTGAATATTCATATATCCGCACACCGGCCTTGATTAAAAGCCGGTAATAGGAACGTGTAACCAAATGAACAAAAGGTTTATCGGGTATATGCGGAGTCATGATTCTGACATCAACTCCTGATTTCGCAGCAAGCATCAACGATGACATAAGTGTTTCATCAAGAATAAGATATGGCGTATTGATATATACATAATCCTTGGCGATGTTGAGGATATGAATATAGACATTTTCACACACATATTCCCGTGTAATGGGACTTTCCGCATAAGGCTGTACAAAGCCATCATTTTGTATCACGCAGGAGCCGGTATTCCACGGATAAAACGCAGCAAAGTCATCATGTGCGGCATTGCTGCGCAGTGAAATCTCAAGATTCCACAGACGCAAAAAAATCATTGTAAGCGACCACGCGCCTTCTCCGGTAAGCATAATAGCGGAATCTTTCCAGTATCCGTATTTTTCATAAATGTTGATGTACTCGTCTCCAATATTTATGCCGCCGGTAAACACGGTCTTGCCGTCAATCGCAATAATTTTACGGTGATCGCGGTTGTTTTGAAGTGATGATAGAACCGGCTTAAAGGGATTAAAAACAATACATTCAATTCCATTTTTAATAAGATTTGTGCTAAAATCATCCGGCAGGGTCGCAAAACAGCCTAAATCATCATATAATACCCGTACGGTAAGCCCCGCCTGCGCCTTTGCCGTAAGTATCTCAAAGATTGAATCAAACATAATCCCTTCTTCGATAATAAATGATTCAATAAAAATGTAATGTTCTGCTTTTTGAAGCTCCTCCAACAGCCTTTTATGATATGCTTCACCACCATTAAAATATTCTGCATAAGTGTTGGCATATACTGGATAATGCACATGATTCTGTAAATAACGGGCAAGCGTATAACAGGGCTGATCTTTTAACAGCGGCAGGACATCATTTGAAAGCAAAAAAAATGGCCTGCAAAGCTGACGGAATTTTTGAATGAGCCTCCGGTATTTACGCGGATTCGACTGAATATAAAAGATTAGATAAAAACATCCGCCAAAAACAGGAAACATCAAGATAATAAAAACCCATGTTAGTTTAAATGCCATCTTGCCGGTTTTATTAAATATATGAATACATACAACAAAACTTATGATATACAACCCTATGCTTGCATAACTAAAATAAAATGTACTGAATATAAGCAAAACTACAATAAACGCAATTTGCAGCAAAAGAAGTGTTACAACAAAAAATCGTGACCGTGATAAAAAACGAACATGGCGTTTTTTTGCCGTCCCTGTTTTCATACGGGGAACTCTCCTGCGCCGCGCCGCAGAACGCGAACTTCATCTTTGGTAATATCAAGTATCGTTGAAAATTGCCGCGACAGCTCTTCTCCGGTATCAAGTATCATATCAATACCCTGTATTTCTTCAAGTTCATAGCCGCTTTCAAAAAGAGCGCTTTCTGGTATGGGAGGGAGCGCGTCGTCCTGTTCGCCGTCCGCCGCATCAAGCTCATCGTCCGCTGCCGTCCCCATTGCACGTTTTGCCGTAATGGTATAGAGCGGCGTTCCTAGGGCATTTATGACGGCGCGGGGAACCGGATGCAGAGAAACGCGAACTCCCAATTCGCTGCGGCGCAGTCCAAGGGCTTTTTCAGTTCCATGAAGCGTGCGCAAAATAAAAACATACGGCCCCGGCATATATTTGTTGAGCACTCTAAAACAACGATTGTCTATAACGCACAGCGCACTAAACTGAGATATGTCAGAACAGAGCAATGTCCAGTGCCGTTCATCACGTTCACCGGAAAGAACGCGCAGCTTTTTTATGCCTTCTTTTGAAGAAGACGAACAGGCCGCTATCCACGATGTTTCTGTAGGCAGCGCGATAATACCGCCGTTATGCAGAAGCTTTGCTGCGTGTTTAATAATTCGTTCATTAATATTATCGCGCACAATATATTCTATCATTGTTTCAATTCCATAAGCGTAGCTAAATTTACGCTATTTGATAAAAAAATGGTATCCCTAAAAATGGTATCCTTAAATGTGGTAATTCAACACTTCTGAATTTGGGCCGCTTAGAAAAAACAAAACCGGCAGCGATGCGCCCAGCCCTGTCCGTCCCGCGCTGTTAAATACTGCCGACAGACACGTGTGCTCTATGGTATGATGATGTATGAGCCGTGGACAGGAACACATTAAAGAACAGGCGGCAATGTTTGCCGGAAGACTGCGTAAGCGTAAACGGCATCTTGCAAAATGGGCGCGCCGTGAAGGAACCGGCGTTTACCGGCTCTACGACCGCGACATACCGGAAATACCTCTTGTACTGGATTATTACGAAGGCATGCGAAACGGCGTGCTGGAACATGCTCTTTTCGGCGCGTTGTATAAACGGCCCTACGAAAAAGACGCGGCCGAAGAAAGCGCCTGGCTGCTCGAAATGAAAAAAGCTGCGCAAGAAGTGCTTTCGTTGAGTGAAGACGCCATTTTTATAAAAGAACGCAAACGGATTTCTCCGTTCAACCAGTATCACAAGGATACGGCGGCGCGGAATTTTGAACTTGATGTCCGCGAAGGCGGCTTGCTTTTTCGCGTAAACTTAAGCGGCTACATTGACTGCGGCCTGTACCATGATGCACGAAAAGTCCGCGCTCGCGCCGCCGCCGAAGCGCCCGGAAAAACTGTGCTGAATCTTTTTTGCTATACCGGAGCATTTTCAGTGTATGCTGCCGCTATGGGGGCCGCCAGCGTAGATTCGGTTGATCTTTCCGCCGTATGCCTAAAACGCGCCGCAGTGAATTTCATGTTAAACGGCCTAGAGCATGGCGGTGCGTTTCGCTTTATTCGTTGTGATGTGCTGGAATTTTTGGAAAACGCACGGGGGCGGCGTTGGGATATCATCATTTTGAATCCGCCTGTGTTTTCCAATTCCAAAAAAACAACGCATGTCCTCGACTTAAAACACGATTATCCGCAGCTTCTCCGCCTTGCGCTTGCCCTGCTTGCTCCGGGCGGATCGCTCTATTTCGGCGCACGTCTGCGCGGCCTTTCCCCTTGCAATGAACAGTTCGCCCCGCTCTACGGCAATTTCCCCGGTCTTGTTATAGAAGACATTACTGAAAAAAGCAGGTGCGAAGATTTTTCCAAACACCGTATTCCTGCCTGGCTGCTGTTCAAGATTTAAAATATTGATAACGCTGCGCTCCGGCGCGGATCCAGAGCGCTATTCGCTTGCCGCCCGGCCCGGCTATCTGAGGCTTCGCGGCGGGCAGTCGCCAACCTCGCCTTACGGCAAGACCTTGCTTGCCCGGCGGCAGCGGGACTTCTCCTTTGATGCGGAGACCTGCCTTGAGTTTAATCCGAAGAGCTTCCAGGAGTTGGCCGGACTCTGCTGGCGTTACGACGAGCGCAATCAGTATTTGCTCGCCGTAAGCTACGACGAGACGCGCGGGCGGACGCTGAACGTCCTCTCTTTGGTATATAGGGCGGTGTAGCGGTTCGGGGGTATCGAGGCTTTATCCTTCAGTGCGGCTTGTTGCGAACCAATTCTTAGGGTAAAGTCACCTTTCATGAACTTTGAAGTGTTTATATTGGGCTGCGGCGGAATGATGCCGCTGCCGCGCCGTCATCTTACCTCTGTGCTGGTACGGCGTGAAGGCGACCTCTTCCTTTTTGACGGCGGTGAAGGAACTCAGGTAAGTCTGCGCCGGCTTAATTTGCGCTGGAAAAAAATTTCGGCAATTTTTGTAAGCCATACTCATGCCGACCATGTAACGGGTATTCCCGGCCTTTTGATGCTTTCATCACAGGTTGACCGTGATGACCCGCTCTATATTTACGGGCCGCCGCGCATTGCTGAATACATCGAAACGAGCAGGCGGGTGCTTGATATGTATATCAACTACGAAATTATCGTCCGCGAAATCACCGCGCCAGGCATTGTTTACGAAACAGAAGATTTTCATATTCGTGCATTCCGGCTGCGCCATACCAAGACCTGTTATGGCTATACGCTGGAGGAACATACGCGCCCCGGCGAATTCTATCCTGATAATGCAAAGTCGCTTGGCATCCCTATGGGGCCGCTCTGGGGGCAGCTTCAGCGGGGGCAGCCGGTTACTCTTGAAGACGGGCGCCAGATTACGCCGGACGATGTGATGGGGCCGGTGCGTACCGGCCGTAAATTTTCGTTTGTAACCGACAGTCTTTATTTTCCAGAAATAGCTGAAGAAGTTAAGAATTCAGATTTGCTGGTGTGCGAAGGAATGTTCGAGACTGCATTGGAAGAGGATGCCCGCGAAAAAAAACACATGACGGCGTTTCAGGCGGCCATAATCGCCCGCGCCGCCGCGGTAAAAAAACTGGCGTTGATTCATTATAGTCCCCGCTATACTAACTTTGAGCTGGAAAAACTCCTTGAAGAAGCACGCGCGGTCTTTGATGCGTCCGTGCTGAGTCAGGATCGCATGATCTTTCCCCTTGAATTCGAAAATTAACTCCTGTATCATAGAGGCAGCGAGAACCGGCAATGGCAATAAAATTGATAGCATTAGACCTTGACGACACACTTTTACGCTCTGACCTGACTATTTCTGTGCGAACAAAAAACGCGCTTAAAAAAGCTGTTTCTGCGGGAGTTGTCGTCGTGTTTGCCACAGGACGAGTGCCCAATGCCTTGTCAAACTATGTAAAAGTGCTGGGGCTCCATAAAACTGAAGGCTATCTTATCTGTGGCAATGGAACCCAGATACTTGACAGCAGGACAGGCAAACTTATTGACGACGTGCGGCTGCCGCCTCAGGCTGCTCTTTCCGCCTTCGATCTTGTTGACGCGGAGGATTTTTGCGTTCAAATCTACGATGGCAAAAACATCATTGTATCGCGGCGCAACGAATTTTCCGATGCTGACGAAAAACTTACCGGCATGAAACAGATTATTCCCGGCAGCTTCCGGTCGCTGCTTGTTGAACGCGGCGCTTATAAGATGGTGATTCCCGCTGACCCCATGCTGCTTAAACCGCTGGAAGAAATTTTACGCAATATGATGGGCGATGAAATTACGCTTTTTACCAGTAAGCCCTATTATCTTGAGATCTTGCCGCCCAACTGCGATAAAGGATCGGCGCTTGAAAAAGTTGCCGCAAAGCTTGGTGTTCCGCGTGACGGTGTAATGGCTTTTGGCGATTCAATGAACGACGAAGCAATGATACGCTGGGCGGGCTGCGGGGTTGCGATGTGCAATGGCGATGACCGGATTAAAAAGGCAGCGCGGCTTGTTACCGAAAAATCCAACGATGACGATGGAATTGCTCAGGTTATTGAACGGTATGTGTTGGGCGGCGAAAGCCTTCCGATAATGCCGCTTAAAATATAAACTGCGCCGGCGCAAAAACGCAGACGCTCATAAACGAGGAAAAACTGAAACAGGTTACACTTCAATTTCCTGACGGAACACGTCTTGAAACGCCCGTAGGAACAGAATTCAGCACGCTGAGCACTCATTTTGGGACGCTGGAGCCGCTCGCCGGTCTTTGGGTTAATAACGAGGCACAGCCGCTTTCCGCCTGGGCTACGGTGAACGCCCGGCTTGCCCCCATCCCGCTGACAAGCCGGCAAGGCGCCACCATATACCGGCATACGCTTTCGTTTGTGCTCTGTGCTGCCGCTGCCGAGCTTTTCCCCAAACGGCAGCTTCATGCGGGATATTCGCTTGGCAGGGCATATTATTTTTCGTTTCGTGATGGCAATCCATTTTCCACCGGTGAACTTGACGCGCTTCGAGCGTATATGAAGGTGTTTATTCAGCGTGATCTTCCCATTGAAAAACGAATTATTTCTTTAAGTGATGCGCTTGATTATTTCCGCACGGTCAAAGCAGAAACGGCCGCGCAGCTTTTGGAACAGTTAGGCGGCGCGGAACGCTGTGTCAATGCGCTTGGCATGTATCTTGACCTCTATATGCACCCGCTGCTTTGCCGTACGGGCATTATTGAGGATTGGGAGCTTGTCTCATATCATGATGGAGTTTTGCTCCGCTATCCAGTACTTGCCAAAAAACAGCCGTCTGCCGCTCCGCAGCCTGAAGGTCAAGGCGCACTGAAGCTTACACCGGACGCGATCGACCTGCCGGGGATTTTTGCCGTATTCAGCGAATCGAAGGCCTGGGGACGCGCCGCAGGAGTGTATTCAGTAGCGCAGCTTAACGCGCTGGTGGCCCGGCGTGAGATTAAAGAATTTATTAGGATTGTTGAATCGTACACCGACAAACGCCTTTCCCGCATTGCCGATATGATTTGCACACGGCGCGGCACGGTAAAGCTTGTGTTGATTGCCGGCCCGTCAAGTTCCGGCAAAACAACAACGGCAAAGCGCCTTTCCATTCAGCTTAAAACTGTTGGGATAGAGCCTGTTTCGATAAGTCTGGACGACTATTACCTGGATCCGGCGCGTGTCCCCCGTGACGAGAAGGGCGCGCCTGATTTTGAATGTCTTGAAGCGCTTGACGTGCCGTTTCTTAATGAGCAGCTTCTTGATCTTTTTTCCGGTAAAGAAATTACGCTGCCGTCATTTGATTTTAAGACGGGAACACGGAAGGCTGGCCGCACTATCCGCCTTGATCAGCATAAAATGCTTGTGCTGGAAGGTATTCACGGCCTTAATAATGCACTTACCAGCGGCATTGCGCCCAAGAACAAGTTTAAACTCTACGCATCAACACTTACACAGCTTAATATTGATGAGCATAACCGTATTTCGACCACCGATAACAGGCTTCTTCGCCGTCTTGTGCGCGATTATCAGTTTAGGGGCATGGGCGCCGAGCGGACGTTGTCCATGTGGGCTGACGTACAGAATGGCGCGGAAAAACATATTTTTACCTTTCAAAACGAGGCGGATGCGGTATTTAACTCGGCGCTTGATTATGAAATTGCCGTGCTTAAACTCTATGCGGAACCACTTCTCCGTTCTGTTCCCCCGGAAAGCCGCCAGTTTTCCGAGGCAAACCGTCTTTTAACAATGCTTAACTATTTTTCCCCAATACCTTCGGAACACGTTCCTTATCTAAGTATACTCCGTGAATTCATAGGCGGCAGTGATTTTAAATACTGAAATTCCCCAACGTTTGACAAAGCGACGGTGCTGATAAGATAAAACAATATGGGGGAAGCACTGCCCACTTTCACATGTACTGTTACTCCTTAGGCGGGAAATGATTCGGCAAAGATGCGGGCGATGTCGGCGCGGGATGGGGAAACGCGGGAGTTTTTAACACCGCGCGTATTTTCGGCTAGGCCTGAAAATTCAGCGATTTCTACGGCGCTAAGTTTTTCGCGTTCTCCAAGAAGGCCGTCGAGAAAGACATCAAGCTCGTCAAAGCCGGCGAATCTCAGCGCAGCACAGACCTCTTCAGCGCGGCGGATTGGAAGACCGCGCTCATGCCCGTCGACAAAACGAAGATATGCGCTGAAAAGAAGGCCGTTTGCCCGCCCGTGGTCTATGTGCTTAAAATAAGTAAGCGAATAGCCCGCCGAATGAACGGCCGTCGTGCCGGTATTAGCAATAACCATTCCGGCAAGCGTTGAAGCAAACAGTAGTTTCTCGCGTACCGCGCCGTCAAAATCGCCCCGCGAAAGCGCATCTGCACAATCAGCTATCATGCCG
Source organism: Spirochaetaceae bacterium (assembly GCA_031279965.1). GTDB lineage: Bacteria > Spirochaetota > Spirochaetia > Treponematales > Breznakiellaceae > JAIRPU01. Next base: position 7,533 of record JAITHM010000111.1, on the reverse strand, counting down.
AGGCTTGCTTTGGCAAGCGTGTCGGAAAACGCCGAAGCACGCACGGAGAGCATCCCCTCTGCGGCATGGGTAAGCGCGTCAATCGCTGTGTTGACGGCTGTTGCGCGGCTCAGGCTGTTGGTGTAGCGTGCGTCGAGAAAGGCCAGACGCGGAAAAAGAACCGGCGCGGAAATGGACGTTTTCGTCCTCTCCGCATGATTGGTCAACACGGCAACAGGGGTAACCTCCGAGCCGGTACCCGCCGTTGTCGGAACGGCGGCAATGGGCAGAGCGCGGCGCGGCGGCGTAGTAAACAGTTCCTCAGGCGGTGTGTCCTCCACGGCAAGCAGCGCGGCAGCCTTTCCCGCATCAAGCGGAGAGCCGCCCCCTATCGCTATGATACAATCACAGTGTTCCCGGCGGGCGACGGCCGCCGCATCATAGCAGCATTCAACCGTGGGATTTGCCGTCACTTGATTGTAAAGAATGAAATCCTGCTCATTCTGTTCCAGCGCCGCCCGAACATCGGCAAGCGAGCCGTTTTGCGCAGCAGATGCGCGCCCGGTAACCACCAGCGCTTTACCGCCAAGCTCCCGAAGGCATGCCGCATTCGCGCCAAGCGCCCCCTCACCGGCGAAAATGCGCGTCGGTGTAAAATAAGAAAAAATCATAGGTGATAGTAACAGCAGAACCAGGTAATGTGCAGAGGGCGGCATTGGGAACAGATAGAAGAGGTCATACACGGATTGACGGCGAATTAGGTGACGGTGCATAGTAGAGCATAGAGGTAAAGATGATTACTATCAAAAAAATTGCTGCAGCTGCGATGCTGCTCGCGCATCTTTTTGTCTTGAATGCACAGGAGGCGGAGAATAAACGGCATATTTCGCTTGATGAATACCGGAAACTTGCACTGGCAAATAATCTTGATGTGCATAATGCCGAATACGAGCTTGAAAAAAGCAAGCAAGTGCTCGCCGGTGCGTTTACCAATTATTTTCCCAAAGTAAGCGCCTCTGGAGTTTTGGTAAAACCCAATATTTTCGGCGGCGGCGCTGCGGCGGGCTTTTCAACTGATGCACATTTCCCTGATAAAACCATTCATGTTGACGAGGCGATAAACTTTAGCGATCCAATTGGCGCCTGGTTCGGCACAATCACTTTTACCCAGACGCTTTTTGCCGGCGGCAGAATTTTTTATTCAAATAAGCTGGCGAAAAAAGGCGTGGAAGCTTCCACCCATAAGCTGCAGTTGAAACATGATGAAATTTTCGCGGAAGCTGAGTCAAAATACTATCAATTTATGCTGCTTGAAGAGTTGATTAAAACGCTTGACGCATATAAAAAAACGCTTGATAACCTTTACGCAAAAGTGTCACAGGCACTAGAGCAGGGCGTTGTATCGCGCAGCGATTATCTTCGCGTCAGCCTTAAGCGGGAAGAGCTTGTGATTCAGCAGGACGAAGCCATTCAAATGCGCGTGGTCGCCCTTCAAGACCTAAAGCTGTTCGCCGGCATAAAAGATCTGTCCGAAATTGTTGTCGCCGCCGATTTAAGCGGGATTGTTGAACCAACGTTTGACGCGGCCAATTTCCCGGCGCGCCTTTCCGCCCGCCCCGAATTCAACTTGCTTACAATTCAGCGTGATGCGGCACAACTTGAAGAAGTGATTACGAGGGGAAGCTATCTGCCTTCTATTGAACTTGGTCTTGGTTTTCTGCGGAGTGATTTTTATTTTAATGGAAGTTTTCTTGCCAACACAACCGGTTTTTATCAGGATTTTGCCGGATTTCTTCTGTTTAATATCCCCATGTCTGCCTGGTGGGAAGGCTATCATAAAATGAACGAAAAGCGCCTTGCCCGTAAGTCCGCCGAGGAACAGCTTGAAGTAAACTCAAACTATCTTATATTGGACATGCGCAACAAAATGACTGTCTGGCAGACTGCATATAAACAGGTTAAACTTGCTGAAATTGGCCTTGCCTACGCGAAAAACAACCGCGAAGAATACGAACAAAAATACACAGCGGGGATAAACACGCTAAACGATTACCTTATGGCGCTTGCCCTTGAACACGAAAACACGACAAAGCTCGATCAGGCAAAAACCAGATATTTTATCACGAGGACGGCCTTCAATGCGGCGATTGGTCTGAAAGAATAAACCCGCGAGCGTAAAAGTCTGATTTCCGGGGCAGCGCCCCCTTCAGTTTAAGTGTATTGACAGTCGTAGTAATATGATATATAATATATATTACCAAATGAGGTTGTATGACAAGAATAGAAACTATCTCGTCTGATATTCTGCGGGGACACACCGATACCGTCGTGCTGGGGACGCTTCTCGATGGTGACCGCTATGGATACGAGATTTACAACACGATTATGGAGCTTACTAGTGGAGAATTTAAGCTTAAAGAAACAACGCTTTATTCAAGCTATAAACGGCTGGAGCGTGAAGGCTGTATTTCTTCGTATTGGGGCGACGAGACACTTGGAGCGCGGCGTAAATATTACCGGATTAATGATAAAGGGCGCGCACTTTTTGAACAGAACCGGCGTGATTGGGAATTTACCCGGCGTATTCTTGATACACTCATTATGACTGATTCCACAGAAGGAGAAAAAAATGGACAGTAAATCGTATGTTGATTCGCTTTTTGCCGACTATGAGCAGAGTGACGTGCTTATCGACTTTAAAGCGGAATTAGTAAGCAATCTGGAGGCGCGTATCGCGGCTATGGTGCGCAAAGGAATGAGCGAAGAAGAGGCGTTTAACGCGGCGGCAAAAGAACTGGCCGATGTTCAAATTATTGCCGATGAGCTTTCGTTAAAAAAGCGCCAGGAAGTCTTTGCCGAATGTTATCTTGATTCCAGCCGTTTTATTAGCCCGCGGCGGGCGGTATTTTATGCTGTATGCGGCGTTGTTCTTTTATTCAGCATTATCACGGCGATAATGACCTACTTTACCACACAGACGCTTACTGCCGCACTAGGGGTACTATTTGCTTTTGCCCCCATCTCGCTTGCCGGCTTTACCTTTCTGGGCCTTACACAAGAATCGGCAGCTTCATTTCCTATGAAAAAGCGCCGTGCGGCAGTTTACACAATAGCCGTATTTTTGTTTTTCTGTGCACTCGCACTCGCGCCGCTTACCTGGGCAGCAATGGCGGAATCTTCGGCACCGGTCTTTGGGGGTAAAAGTCTGGGACAAATTCCGCAGGATACTTCTGTTACTGCCGCATTAGGCATCATCATTGCATTTGCGCTTCCCGCCGTCGCGTTTTTCATCTATTTGGGACTTACCGAAAAACCCCGCCTTAAGCCCTGGGTTATCAATGCTTATCATCAGCATGATCAGTGCGTTCCGGGCACAAACTTGTGGGCATTTGCAGATACGAAGGATGCGGCGCGTTTTGGCGTAATTACCGGCGCTGTGTGGATGTTTGCGCTCGTGATCTTCGCGCTGCTTTGGTACTTTATCAGTGTTAAAATTGCATGGACCGCCTTTCCCGCGGCGATTGGATGCACGTTGCTTGTGCAGGGGGGCATGGCGGGAAAAAAACATCAGTCTATCACGGAGGAAAAAAATTGAAAAAGATTACAGGTGTTGTTGTATTATTTGCCGTCGCACTCGGTGCGGCGCATGCGTCAGGAAAGCACGAGAAGAATCGTGCGCTTATATATGCCAAAGAGCAAACGCCGGAAATTTGCAGGGCGGCCGTAGAGCAGGATGGGCTTCTTCTTAAATATGTTAAAGAACAAACGCCGGAAATCTGCCTTGCCGCTGTTCAGCAAAATGCCGCAAGTTTTATCTTTGTGCAAAATCAGACGGAGCAGCTTTGCATCGAGGCGGTGACGCGCATGCCAAAAAATATTATCTATGTTAAAGAACAAACACCGGAAATCTGCCTTGCCGCAGTTAAGCAGGATGGTAATATGCTTATGTATGTAAAAGAGCAAACGCCAGAAATTGTAATGGCTGCTGTTAAGCAGCATTAGATTCTGAATGGCTGAGTCGCTCCCGCATGAACAGGCCGGCAAGAGCGCGGGCAGCGGCAATAAAGGTGCACAAGATTTGGATGGCGATGCTGACGGCAAGAGAATAACAAGCACCTATCATGCCAAACCTGTCCACAAAAAACTTCGTGGCTATACAGCATGATATAAGGCCGGAAAAGTTAACGGCAAACATAATTCTGGTCATTCTGAATGAGGTAAGCAGTGTGTTAAGGAAATTCAGAACGAAAATAAGTGATGTAGTAAAGATTGAAATAGGCAGAAGATACACATACGGCGCTATCTCTGGGCCATAAATCAGGATGAGTCCCCAGGAGCCAAAAAGACGCGCTCCACCATACAATACGCCGCTGATAACAACAATAAATACTCCTGCTTTAAGCAGCGTAATTTTAAGTTCATGAATTTTTTTGTGCTGATAAAAAACAGTAAAATCAGGTATAAGCACATTGAACACCGGATTAACAAGTGCCACCGCAAGTATAAGAAACACGGTAACCGATGAATAGAGTCCCACTTCAGCTTCGCTAAAATTCAAACTGATGATATAGCGTGTAAAAAATATTTGGAACGGATAAATAAGCGTATTCAGCATGATAGGTAGGCATTTCTCCGCCATTATGCGATAATCTGTCTGGCCGCACCGGATGGTATACCGCGCATCCGCACGAACCTTACGCCAGTCATACACATAAAAAACAAGAATAAAAACAAAGGTCATGGAAGCAAGCGCGCCTGGCAGATTAAACACGGCGAGCACGCCGGTAAATACAAGCAGACAAAGCACTGCTTTAATGGTGCGCGAAATTGCAATCATATCATATCGCATAAATCGCTGGAGTACCGCCAACTGAGCAGAACTTAAATTTTCCGCAATACGAAGCACCATCATAATAAATGAACAAAGTACTACACGGGCAGAAAAATCAACAAAAAAAAGCGATAGGCAAAATACAACAAAGGCAAGCAGTGAGGTTCCTATTTTGAATTTCAAATAGGCCATATCACTGTGTTTGCCCTCTACATCACTTATTTGATAGGGATATACGCCAAATTCAGCCAGATAAAGAAAATTCAGGGAAAACGAATTGACAACAGCCCACACGCCGGCATCTTCATAGCCCGATACCCGTACCGCAACAATCCCAACAGCCCAATAAAACAGGCCGGGGATACCAACAGCCCAGGTATTCAACAGTGCATTTTTCTTGAAAGTAGAGAGCGCGAAAATTTTCACAATGAATCCTTAATCTGATGTTACTGCAAGGCGTTGCGTATCATTTCCTGCACTAAGAAAAAAAATCAGGCGCGGCGTTTCGAATGGCAATGTCCAGCGGAATTCTTCAGTTTCAGCGGTGGTAAATACAATTTGTTTTGAACTGAGTTTTGATTTTTCCGCATCAGGACGCGCCATGCTTATATCAACAATATCCGCCCAAGCGTCAGCACGAAGCCGCTGTTTCTTAAGCACAATAAAACTTGCCCCGTTATAGCGCATTACATGAGCGCTTATCGTATTGCCGGCAAGATTGCCGTCATTGCCGCCACTTGTCATATTACTGATGAAAAGTATCATCAGGCACATTACAACGATGGAAATGAACATGGCGGCCTTTGGTTTTGTATCGGTAAGTGATGAAAAAAATGCTATTTTTCGTTTAGGCTGCCCGTCGTAGAGTGCACGGACCCGTTCACTGGCCTTTGCAAGCCGTGCGTCACGATTGTAATAAAACTGAAGTTCATGTTCGTTACGCGCGTTTCCGTTCGCTGGACGGGTTTCTTCGTTCATCAGTTTGAAGTTACCTTTGCGAAAGAAGATGACGGCTTATCAGTGTGCCTGCCGCCTGCACAAGCTCAACAAGGATCAAGACCACAATAACTGCGGCAGCAGTTACTTCCCAGCGAAACCCATAGTAGCCAAAACGAATTGCCATATCACCCAGGCCGCCGCCGGCAATAGCGCCTGCCATCGCCGAATAACCAATCAGCGTAATAATCGTAAGTGCCAGTGACGAAACAAGCGCCGGAAGCGCCTCTGGCAGCAGCACTTTACGGATAATCTGAAAATCAGTTGATCCCATTGCCCGTGCGGCGGTGAGCACACCATAATCAACTTCCTGAATCGCCTGTTCGACAAGGCGGGCTACAAAAGGCGCGGCAGCGATGGCCAGCGGGATGATTACCGCCGTGGAACCAACGCTCTTCCCAACAATCAACCGTGAAAGCGGCATCAGTACTATCATCAAAATGATAAATGGAAATGAGCGGAGAAGATTTGCAACACGCGAAAGCACATTGTAGAGCACGCGGCGAGGTTTGAGTCCCGCTGGCGATGCACAAAAAAGAATAATACCCAGCGGCAGTCCCATGATGCAGGACAGAAGCGTTGATACAAATACCATATAGATGGTTTCAAACGTTGCTTTAGGCAGCAATATCAGAATGCGGTTTATTTCTTCATTCATCACGGGCCTCGTGCAGGGCAAGCAATTCTTTTACCACAATGGATGCGGATGAAGAAAAAAGCGTTTTGACACCCCCTTGTTCAACAATGCGTCCGCCGGAAATTACAGCAACTTCGTGGCAGAGCGTGCGCAGTACATCCATCTGGTGGGTTACAACAATGACGGTAATGCGCAGGCGTTCATGCAGTTCCTGTATTAGTTTGAGTATAGAATGGGTTGTTTGCGGGTCGAGGGCGCTCGTTGCTTCATCGCAGAATAGCACTTTAGGATGGGCGGCAAGCGCACGGGCAATGGCAACACGCTGTTTTTGCCCGCCGGAAAGTGTGCGCAGCCGTTCGGCGCTCTTGTCAGCAATTCCAACAAGTTCCAGCAATGCGGCGACACGCGCCGTTATATCATGTTTTGACCATCCGGCGATTTCAAGCGGATAGGCAACATTATCTCGCACGTTTCGAGAGCTTAAAAGATTAAAATTCTGGAAGATGGTTCCCATTTTGCGGCGCCAGAACAGAAGATCACGTTCATTCAGCGTATCAAGCCGTTCACTGCCATAATGTATTTCGCCGGAATCAGGCCGTTCAAGAAGGCTCATCAGACGCAGCAAAGTTGACTTACCCGCGCCGCTCTTGCCAATGATGCCAAAGACGCTGCCATCGGACACTTCAAGATCAACTGCGTCAACAGCTTTAAATCCTCCATAACTTTTGGTCACACCTTTCAGCGAAATCATTTGTGTATTCTATCCCAAGGCCCTGTAGACATCAAGGCCAATACACAGGATCATGGCCTTCTCTATTTGGGAGCATCCGCTTGCTGTTGACAGGCAGATGCTCCCATCTGCCGGGAATATGTCAGAGCAAGCAATTCAATGAGCAGTTTTGAATTGCCGGAAAAGTCCTGGTGGACTTGAATTTTTCGTTTGTCTCTGCAAGTATAAGTCAAACTCATTATTGGAGGAACTATGACTATTGGAGAGATGTTTGGACAGAGCGCTCAGTTGGCGCTGCTTGGGATGGGAGTCGTATTCGGCTTCCTTTGTATTTTGATTATCTGTGTTACCTGCATGGGC
>JAITHM010000013.1 GCA_031279965.1 Spirochaetaceae bacterium | reverse complement strand
CCCTGCCCATGCACCACCGGATAGCGCAGCGAAAAATCCTGCGCCATGCGGACAAGCGCGTCGTAAAGCGCCGCGTCGCCGTGCGGGTGGTACTTACCCATCGTATCGCCGACAATGCGCGCGCTCTTTTTCGTCGCCGACGCAGGCCGCAGCCCCAGCTCGTCCATCGAATAAAGCAGACGGCGGTGCACCGGCGTTAAGCCGTCGCGCACGTCCGGCAGTGCGCGGGCGACAATTACCGACATCGCGTAGTTCAGGTATGCGCTCTTAACTTCATCTTCTATTGCTATAGGTATAATTTTTCCGGTTTTAGACGGTGTACTTTCTGGCACAGTTCATGTTCCTTCATCATTTTTTCTATAATTATATCATTATATCGAAATTATCCAGCAAGTTAAAGGGCGGTGTCCGTATTCACTACAATCTTTAATAGAACACAATTTCGGGAGGATGGCCGCCGTTGCCGTAGGGCCTTTTCTGGGTGAAGGGTCGTTGGGAACTTGATGTCCTCTCTCGCAGGGATTACTGAACGGCACCTGGCCCTCTCCTCAACAAGCTGATGATTTGATAGAATGAATGTTATGATACGCCGGTTTTGTGGTATCGCGCTGATAATTATCTGTTGCGCCCAGCTTGGAGCGCAAACTGGGCGGGATGCAGTCTTTTATTACGAACAGGGACGGGAAGCGTTGCTTGAAGGCGACTGGTATGCCGCAGCGGAAGCATTTCTTGAATGTTTGCGGCGGAATCCGGCGCATACTGGTGCAACGCGCTCTCTTGCCGAAGCATATTACGAACTTGGCGAGTATGATGAAGCGCTAACCTGGGTGCGAAAAGCCCGCATTCTTGCCCGTCTTGACGCAGAAACAGCGAATCTTGAGGCCTCGATTCTCATTGCGCTTGGCAAGCTTAGCGAAGCGGACGTTATTGTCAAAGATGTACTCAGGCGCGAACCCTACAACCGGGATGCTCTTTTCGTTGCTTCCGAGCTTGATATTGCGCGCGGACATCCCGGAGATGCCGTTATCCGCTATAAAAACGCCGTCCGTCTTTATGGTGATGACAGGCGGCTGCTTGTATCGTTGGCGCTTGTACTGGGGTCGTTGGGTGATTACACAGGAGCGGCGGAATATATTGAACGTGCGCAGACAGAGCATCCGGGGGATTATCGTGTGTTCTATTTTGCCGCATATCTTGCCGCCCGTTCAGGAAAGATTGCCCAGGCGATACGCGATGCCGAGCGCAGCCTTTTTCTCCGCCCTTCATATACCGCTGCCCGCGATCTTTTGGCAAGCCTTAAATATCGTGCTGGTGATTATACAGAGGCAATTACACTGGCAGATCAGGCAATTACCGCCAACCGGAAGAATATATCCGCATGGTTCCTTAAAGGTATGGCATTTTGGAGGCAGGGACGGCTTAACGATGCCCGCTCAATTTTACAAACAGCCCGGAATATTGACGGCGAAGATGAATTTGTTCGTGCCGCCTACGAAGAATTACTGATATCCGGTACAGCGCTGGAAAGCCCTGAGCGGGCGACGCAGGCACGGTATCATTTTCAGCGGGCGGCTGACTTTAAACGCCGAAATTTGAGCAACGAGGCGCTTTTTGAATACCGGCGGGGACTGCGCATCAACCCGTATGCGGATGAGCGGCGCGATTATGCAGAGTTGCTGCGTATTCAAGGATATCCGGCGCTTCAGCTTGAAGAACTCAAGTTTATCGTGGATTTAGGGAAGGGAAGCCGTCCAGTAAATGATGCAATTGAAACATGGACTAACCGCCTTGCAAGCTCACTGTCGCGCCAGTGGCCTGTCGAGCCTGACGAAATTCAGCGCCATTGGAATGTTGCTGTTTTTGCCATTGCCGGGCAGTCGGCATTTTATCATACTGATGCAGGATTCATCGCGGCAAATTATCTTAAAGACATCATGAGCCACAGCAGGAAAGTGAATATGCTCGATCTGGAGCTGCGCGAGGCGAATTTTGCAGCGGCGTTTCGCACAGCACGGCAAGCTTCCGCCCAGGGAACGCCCTGCGATTACTTTCTGCTGGTAAGCATTTCTGAAAATGAACGCGATCTTGCTTTTAAAAATGAATTATTTGTAGCGCGGACCGGAGCAAAAGCGGCGGAATGGACTGTTTTTCGCGCCGGACAGGACAGGCTGCGAAACGCCGCGTTGAACAGCGCCGCCCGTCTTGAAGCCGCATTGCCGTTCCGGGCCGTGCTGCTGCGAAGAAACGCCGACCGTGCGCTTGCCGACAAGGGAAAGATTGATGGTATTACCCCGGAAACGGTGCTTACTGTTATTCGTAAAGGAAGGCTGGAATTACAGAATTCAGGGCTTGGGTTTAAGTATGCAGAGGCTGATGTTGCCGGAACACTGGCAATAACAAATATTGATGAAGAAGTTTCTGCAGGCAAGCTGACACGACAGGGCTTTTTTGATGTGATTTCTGTTGGCGATGACCTTATTATACAAAGCGAGCAGGAAAAAACCACCACGTCTCAGCCCCCCCCTACAGCTCCTGCATCCGACCCGGAACTCCGCGCTCTTCTTATGACATTGCGCGCTCCGTAAGTGTCCGCTTACTGCCTAAATAAGACCGTTGTAAGCAAAGCTTCAAACACGCCAATTATCGCGCCAAGCAGCGCTCCAAAAATATTTATCCAGGTAAGCTGATCGGCCATGACGCTCAGTACGATACGTTCAACATCACGAAGTTCCATAGCATCAATTTGTTCACGTACTGTTGTTTGAATATCAAGTGATACAACAAGCTCTGGTATCTCTTCAATGATTGTATCAGTAAACGCATCAATCTGCTTTTGTGAAAGCACCTGCCGTTTAAGTGATTCAAACAAAAAGAGCGCAACAGATTTTTTTATCGTTTGTGCTGATGTATTAAAAAAAGAAAAAAATGAATTATCTTGAGCTGACGCACCAATTTCTGATTCAAGTTTATCTGCATACGTTTTGATCATATTCTCAATAATGTGCACTAAAGTGTTTTCTACCATTGCGCGGAATTCGGGCGTATCACAGCGTGCTTTAATAACTTCGGACGAAAGAAGCTGTTTTTCCACCATTGCGGCGATATTTATCGCAAGTTTATGCCGGTTCCGGGGAATAATGCCCGGCGTAAACGGCAGCCTGCGCCCCCCAATATGATACGCACGAAGCGGACGGAAGAGCATTTTTACGGCAAGTGCATTCGTAATATAACCTATCGCTGCGCCAGCCGCGGGGGGAACGAGCCATAGTAAAAAGGTATTCATCTATTTTTGAAGACTGCCTGCCGCTGTCTCTGCCTGTGCACGCGAATTATAAATATAAAGCTCATCTTCTTTCAGCCAGCCTGCATAGGTACCAGCGGCAAACACCCAGTTTTCAGTTCGCTCACCGCGCATAACAGGGCGGCGTTCAAGGATTTCTACGATGGTGCCTTTTCGTAAAAGGCCAAGTGCTTCTCCGTTTTCACCGCGCCGGTCAAGCACATGAGTATAGCTTGTATTGATGACACCATAGCCAATCACCGTGCGGGACAACGGCGGTGTTGGCGGAGGAATTATATCTTCAGCATGTGCTTTCCCAAGACATGATTGACAAAATAAAAATATCAGCGCGACATATATCAGTTTCATGATACCAACGGTTCAATAAAAGGAAGCAATGTTAAATCGGAAGGAGTAAAATCAAGCTGTTTTATTTCCTTAAGATCAGCCCACCGGAACTCACTATGTTCTGTTAATTTTAACGGTGCATCGAGGGGGAAAAAAAACTGATAGGCAAAGAGCTCCCGTCGTACCTCATTATGAACAAAACTTGATTCTCCAAGCAATTTTCCAACACGAACTGTAATCCCAAACTCCTCCCACAATTCACGAATAAGAGCCTCTTCGCGGCCTTCTCCTTCGTCTGCCTTGCCGCCAGGGAATTCCCATTTCCCGTCCATTGCGCCGCCGCTGCATCGCCGCGCAATAAAAATCAAGCTATCCTTAACCGCAATTCCCGCAATAGATACCTTCATCTCTCGTTACTTTATCTCAAAATAAGGTTGGTGTCCAGTAAGCAGTTTTAGGAACATCCGCGCTGTGGCATACGTCTGATTTTAAAGAAGACAAGCTGAATGCGGTTTTAGATTCTGTTTATTCGCCGTACGAGGATATCATAATATCTTTTTTGGCTCAATTTATTTACCCGATAGTGTTTGCCGTTATACCTGCAAAGATTTTTGATAAAAAATAGAAGTATCTTTTCCCTCAAAATCGGCTGGGCAGAATAGAATTTTCTGTTTGATAAGCGCGTATCCAACCGACACAGTACATTAATCATCCGGCACAAATTTACTAATAAATAATGCTTCATTTTTCCCTCTTTGAAATTATAGATAATTAAATTTTTGCTCTATTTAAGTATACTTTAAATTTATTTCCATTGATGATTTCTTGCTTTTTTATATGATTTTTGTCATTTTCCCCTCAATTTAAAATGACGGTTGTCATTTTTTAGCGCAGAGTACATCAATCAAATTCTAAGTTGGGGACTTGCCGCCAGAAAAAAGGCAAATATAATAACCGGCACCTTGTTTGCAGGATAAAGAGGGCGTATGGTTCATGTTCATTCTGGGAAACTGTGTTTGTTTCAATTCGGCCTAACATAATAAACCGCTTTGCAGCGGTTTATTATGTTAGAAATTGTAATTATCAACGTTTTCTTTGGTAATACCAATCCATCCGGCACCAAGGAATATCGTGCTTGAACCCGGGGCAAATTGCATAGCGTTATAACCTTCAAGTCCTAAATCAAGCGGGGCGCTCACCGGATCACCGCGCAGAATTTTTGCAGCAAGAGCACAGAGCGCATAACCAGAATCAGCTGGATCCCAAAGTGTAATTGCAGCAAGACTCCCGTTTTTCAGCGCGTCACGACACTCGTTAGGCATACCAGTTCCCGCAACGAATGCTTTTTCTGTAAGACCAAGTTCAGCAATCGCCCGTGCGATTCCAGGGGCATCCTTTGATGAAGTTCCGACTATCCCCTTCAAATTGGGGTGTGCTTTAAAAAGCTGTTTTGCCACATCATAGGCACGTTCCATATTATCTTCCGATTCAACACGCGCCTGTTCACCAAGCAAGGTAAGATTCGGATATGCTTCTTGTTGACGGGCAATAGCTCCATCAGCCCATTCATTATGCGAAGCATTGGTTACATGGGCTACCATCGTTGTATATACACCGTTTTCACCCATTGCTCGTGCAAGACTGTCCATGATAAATGCTCCATACGCTGAATTATCGAATGCTTCGATATCGTAGTAGGTATTTTCAAGTGACGAACCTTCGTGCGAAACAACAACTATCCCTTTATCCATAGCTTTCTTAAGCACGGGCTCAAGCGCCGCTGGATCAACCGGTACAACACAGATTGCATCAACACTCTGCGCAATAAGATCTTCAATGACCTTAACTTGTTCTGCCGCGTCAGTTTTCGCCGGCCCTTTCTGGAAAGCATTGAGGCCTGAATCAAGCGCATAGCGCTTAACGCCCTCTTCCATGCGTACAAACCATGCGTTAGTGCTGTCTTTCGGAACCAACGCAATTCTCCATTCTGTCTGCGGTTTAGACGATTTGCCCCGGAGACCGGATGCTGCGGCTGCGGCATCCTTCGAGCGGGAACAACCAGTAAGCGCCATTGAACATACCAGCAGCGCTCCAATCATATTCACTATGACTCGCTTCATTTTGTTTAATCCTCCAAGATTATAGTACCTTAATTATCGGTAGTTTTACTTAAAATTTCCATGCCTTGGCAATCCCCATTTGAGCGTATCCCTTGCCTTTGGCAGTCAGACGAGTAGACAACACGACCTCTTGACCAAATTCCTAGTATTCCTATAGGATTTATATAATTTTATACAAAGGAGCTTGTTATGAAGCAAAAAAGATGGCTTGTTGTGGCAGTCGTATTAGTGTTGGCGGTTGTGCTTTCTTGTACGGGGAAAAAAGACGGGGGCGTGGTGCGAGTCGGCTCGAAAAACTTCACCGAAAATCTGATTCTCGCTGAAATTTACGCGCTTGCGCTGGAAAACGCCGGGCTCAGAGTGGAGCGCCGCTTCAATCTTGCCAGTTCGGTGGTGCATACCGCGCTTGTCAACAATGAAATCGACCTTTACCCGGAGTATACGGGGACAGGATTGCTTTCCGTCCTGCGCCTTGGGCTTGAAACAGATCCTGCGAAGGTATATGAGACAGTAAAACGGGAATATAAACAGCGTTTTGACCTCGTATGGCTCAATTATGCGCAAGCGAACGACGGCCAGGGGCTTGCCGTTACCAAAACCGCCTCGATGCTTTACGGAATACGGACCATTTCTGATTTGCAGAAAAACGCCGAAAACATCCGCTTTGCGTCGCAGGGCGAGTTTGACGAACGGGAGGACGCGCTACCACTGCTCATGAAGATTTACGGGCCTTTCAACTGGAAGTCGAGCATCGTTTATTCGGACGCGCTCAAATACCAGGTACTGATCCAGGGCGAGGCGGACGCGACGCCGGCCTACACTACCGAAGGTCAGCTTGCACGCGGAGATTTTGTGCTGCTTGAGGACGACAAAGCAGCTTGGCCTCCGTATAATATTGCGCCGGTCATCCGCCGGGCGACGCTTGACGCGCACCCTGAAATCGAGGCGACCCTTAACGCGGTAAACGCGAAAATTGATACGCCGGCTATCACCGCACTTAACGCCCAGGTCGATATTGATAAAACCGAATATGAAGATGCCGCGCGCACTTTTTTTGAACATATAAAAAAATGAGTCAACGAGCCCTCTTATATCATGTGTTCGGCATACCTGAACTTGACGCGCTCGATGCGCATCTTGAAATGATTATATCGCCCTCTGACCAGCGCGCGATATTCGATATTGCGCGGCAGGGCGAGGAAATTGGCGAGAACGACTATCCCGGGACGCACACGCTCTACCGGCGAGGTATCCTCGATATTGCCTCTAATTGCGCCTCAAACGATATGGGTGCGCACCGCTTCAGACTGAGCGGATTTTATACGCGCCTTGACGTGTTTGTACTCAGCGAGCTTGAACTCTGGCGCACACTGCCGCGAGAACTGCGTTCCGCACTTGACAGCTGGTATTTCAACGCCTATTACGCGCGGCTTCCCATTGATTCATCCCACCCTGCCACGGAGGATGCCGTGCTGACGCTTAACGAGACGCTCTCGTTTATCGAACGTGAAGAACGCGAACCGTACCTTGTAAACTGTGACTGCCGGGCGCTTGCCCAGGAGCTCTGGACGCAGCGCTGCGAAAAGCCGCTTGAAACCTGTATCACCTTCAAAAACGGCCCAAACACAAGCGCACACCGGGGCATCGCACGGCGCGTAAGTAAAGCCGATGCCTGCGATGTGATCCGCAGAGCCGACGACGCGGGGCTTATCCACCGCGCGAACGCCGGGACGATATGCAACTGTTGCATGGACTGCTGCTATCTTTCACGAGCCGAGGAACGGAGAAACCGTGAGATACGCTTTTATGAAAACCCGCTCGCCGCCGCTTGGCCGCTTCAAAACAAGCGCGTCGAACTTCAAGATGCACGGTGCGTAAGCTGCGGCCGCTGTGTTGAACGTTGTCCGCGCGGCTTATTTGAGGCGCACGGGGGGCAAATCGCTGTTGACGTCGTGCGTTGTATCGGATGCGGCCTCTGTGTCAATACCTGCATGGCGGGGGCGCTCAGCCTTGTACCGCGCGAAGATAAGGAGTGTGAATGTACGCAATAGAATTTGATAATGTGTTAAAACGTTTTCCTAAAGCAAGTTATAACGCGGTAAACAATGTTTCGCTTGCCATTGAGGAAGGCGAGTTTATAACGATAGTTGGTACCTCAGGCTGCGGCAAGACGACGCTGCTTAAAATGGTAAACCGGCTTTACGAGGCCGACTCTGGAGTGATACGCCTCTTTGGAGACGATATCGCCCAGGAAGATCCGGTACGGCTTCGACAGGGCATAGGCTATGTGATTCAGCAGATAGGGCTTTTTCCACACATGACGATTTTTGACAATATTGCCGTCGTGCCGCGCATTCTTAAATGGGAACAGCGGCGGATAAAGGCGCGGGTTGAAGAGCTCCTTGAGCTGGTCAATCTTCCTGCGCGCGAGTTTGCCCGGCGTCATCCGGCTGAGCTTTCAGGCGGACAGCAGCAGCGTGTCGGGCTTGCCCGTGCCCTTGCCGTCGACCCGCGCGTGATGCTCCTCGACGAGCCTTTCGGCGCGATTGACGCAATTAATCGCGCGAAACTCCAGAACGAACTGCACGAAGTTCATCTGCGGCAGAAAGAATCGGGAGAGGCGCGGCGCACCTATCTTTTTGTAACGCATGATATTGCCGAGGCGTTTAAGCTCGGAAGCCGCACGCTGATCATGCACCAAGGCGATGTCCAGCAGTTTGACGCACCCCAAAACATTATCGAACATCCGGCAAATGATTTTGTACGGAATCTATTAATCTCGTCCGGCGTTTTTCTGCATGAAGGTGAGGGGATCTAAAGGAGTATATAATGATAGCTTATTTTGTGCGCTACCATGCACGGCTTGGTGAGACATTGTTTGAACATCTTGCGCTGCTTGGGATAACGATGCTGCTTTCGCTTGTGATTGCTGCCCTTCTAACAATCTTTCTCTCGCGGTCACTCCGTGCCGAGGAAGCTGCGCTGCGAGTCTTGGGCGCGGTCTATGCGATTCCGTCGCTTGCCCTCTTTTCAATACTGATACCGCTTTTGGGCATCGGCGTAAAAACGGCAATTTTTGTGCTGACACTGTACAATCAGTTTTTATTGATTCGCAATTTTTGCGCCGGCCTTCGCTCGGTTGACCGCATTCTCTTGGAGGCCGCAACTGGTATCGGCATGACCGAAACACAGATACTCGTTACCGTAAAAGTTCCGCTTGCACTGCCGGCGATTATGGCAGGTATCCGTCTTGCCGTTATTTCAACAATCGGCATTGGAACTATCGCTGCGGTGATTAACTCAGGCGGGCTTGGAACTATCCTTTTTGATGGGCTTCGCACGATGAACAGCGTTAAAATTATTTGGGGGACGATACTCGCCGCCGCGCTCGCGCTTTTTGCAAACGCCATTCTTTCACTCGTTGAAAAAAAGCTGCGTAAAAAATTCACCCCGCATACGGCAGATACCCAACATGAATGTTATCAAAAATCAAGGAGTAAAAAATGAGTTACGAGGCATACAAAGATAATTCACTCGGATTTACAACAAAACAGCTTCATGCAGGGTATAATCCGGCAGAGCATTACCGCGCAAAAGCAGTGCCGATCTATCAGACAGCGGCGTTTGAGCTGGGCGACTATGAGCGCTGCGTTCGTCTTTTTTCATACAACGAAGAAGGACATTCGTATGTGCGTTTTTCAAATCCGACAAACACAGTGCTTGAAAAGCGCATCACTGCACTGGAAGGCGGTGCCGGTGCACTCGCAATGGCAAGCGGCATGGCGGCAATATCAAACACATTCCTCAATCTTGCACAGGCAGGTGATGAGATAATCGCCGTTAAGACGCTCTATGGCGGCAGTACAACGCTGCTTACATCACTACTTCCACGCTACAACATTACAAGCCGCTTTGTAGAAAATGAAAATGATATTGCCTCGTATGCTAAACTGATAAACAGCAGAACTAAAGCGATATATATTGAAAGCCTTGGCAACCCTCGCATGAATATTATTGATATTGAAGCGGTTGCCAATCTGGCACATGCACATGGCATTCCGTTGGTTATCGACAACACATTTGCAACGCCGTACCTCTTGCGGCCTTTTGAATGGGGCGCTGATATTGTCTGTTATTCTGCTACGAAATATCTTGCCGGCCACGGCACGCTTATTGCCGGTCTTGTTGTGGAAAAGGGCGGGTTTGACTGGTTTTCGGGGCGTTTTCCTCAAATGGAAGAGTTTTATAACGAATATAAAAAATCAATAACCCCTGATGAATTACGTACTACATTGTTCAGCCGCCGCCTACGCATGGTTTATCTTACTGATATGGGCGCGCATTTAAGTCCGCTGAACGCTTGGTTTTTATTGCAAGGGATAGAGACACTTTCATTGCGCATGGAACGTCATGTGCACAATGCCCGTGCGGTTGCCGCATTTCTTGCACAGCATAACGAAGTAAAAGAAGTTTCGCATCCGTCACTTCCGCAAAATCCCTGGCATACGCTTGCGGGAAAATATTTTCCGCTGGGCGCCGGAGCGATACTTTCAATACGCCTGCGCGGGGGCAAAGCAAAAGCGCTTTCTGTGGTACAAAAAGTGCGCATTTTTGACTACATGGTGAATGTGGGAGATGCAAAATCACTTATCGTTCATCCTGAAAGCTCGACACACTTTGGCATAACGAATGCTGAACGTGAAAAGGCCGGCGTTTACGATGATACCCTGCGTCTTTCTGTCGGCATAGAAGATGAACGTGATCTTATAAACGACCTTGAACAAGCGCTTGCATGAACCAGCGCGTTCTTATTACGCTGGGCGCGGCAGGCGGCATCATTTATATGATGCCGTATATTCGCTATATAGCCTATGACTGGATGCGAGAGGCGTTTGCGCTGAACAACAAAGAGCTTGGTATTCTAAGCACTGTATACAGTCTTGTAAATGCACTGCTTTATATACCCGGCGGTCTTATCGCCGACCGTTTTTCACCTAAGAAATGTATTGTGCTTTCACTTGCCGCGACAAGCTGCATCAACTTTATTTTAGCATTTATGTTATATGAAAGAATGATAATTCCTTTTGCACTTGTAATATGTATATGGTTTTGTTATTCGATTACCACTGCGTTTGTATTTTGGCCGGCACTTGTCCTTGTAATACGGGGTGGGAATGAACAGAATCAAGGACTTCGTTTTGGAATTTACTATATGGCAAACGGCCTTGCAAGCGCTGTTCTTGCCATATCCGGTCTGCGTATCGCACATTGCCTGGAAGATGCAAATCATGCCTTCTTTTCACTTGTGCTGACGATAGCCGCCGCGCTTGCGGCACTTACTGTTCTTGCTGCACTGGTACTCCCCGCGCCGGAGCGCCGCAGTCCACAGCTGATGCGTGTTTCATATTCCGGCTCTGCATGTGCAGGATGGCTTTTACGGAACAAAGGTTTGTGGTCTTTGGCGTTTATCATGTTTGCCGCATACGCGCTGTATGTAAGCATCAGTTATTTTACTCCGTGGCTGGTGCAAACAGCGCATATAACATGTGAACAATCGGCGTATATCGCGCTTGTGCGAAGTTATGCTTGTTATGCCATAACCCCGTTAAGCGGTCTTGCCGCCGACCGCCTATTTCGTTCGCGCTGCAATTATTTCGCCATACTATTTGCGCTTGCCGCGGTCCTGCTTGCCGTACTCATGCTCGTGCAGACACAGGCAACCCCTGCATTGCTAATAGCTTTTTCGCTGCTTATCGGGCTTATCGTGGTGATGCTGCATGGCGTAGTCTTTTCACTTGCTGGTGAAGTTGGAATTCCAGACGAGCTTATGGGAACGGCGGCCGGCATGGTCTCGATAGCAGCCTTCACCCCCGACTTTTTCCTGGAGGCACTCTACGGGCAATGGCTTGATACTACCGCGCCTTCTGCCGCATACCGGCGTATTTTTATCCTGCTTGTCGCCATTGCCCTTTCCGGAGCCGCTGCTTCGTTCTTTGCAAGAAAAAAGTGAACCACATATTCTGACGGGGGGAAAGAGGGATATATTATCTTCTTTATATATTTATATTCACTCGTTCCCGCATAACTCTTTGTAGCAACCTTCAGTCTCTTGCCAGAGCGCTTCCCATTTCACGTTCATTTCAGAAAGCAGGACGGTAAGGCGCTCCGCTGTTTCGGCCTCAGTCTCGGCGGCATAGCCGCACGAAGAACTGAGAGAACGCGGTGCCGGAATAAGGGCGCAGAAAAAACCGCGCTCCTTACCTTCCGCCTCCAAAAGCAGCGCCTGACTTACCGAATGAAACGTGACAAGCAACCGCACATTAAGCCGCCGCCGTGTTTCCCTTGATATTCAAGAGCGCTATCACGGTAAGGACGGCAAGCCCGATAACACAGGCAATCTGTCCATTAACTGGAACGCCCGCTGGCGAGGCAGCAAGGCCGAAGTTGTGGCTTATCGCGGCTCCTGCAAGAAGGCCGAGCACACAGATTGCGCCATCCGCGCTGCCCTGCCCAGCCATGATAGTCTGCCGCAGCGGGCAGCCGCCGAGCAGCGTGGAGCCGTAACCAGCCAAAGCCATCCCTAAAAAGTTCCACAGAAAATCGCTGTGCGCGATGGGTTGCCCGCTAAAGCCCGCGTTAAACTTACCCGCCGCAAGATTGGCGGCAAGCGCCGTAGCGAATATGGCCGCGTAAACGAGCAGCATCGACGGATTTTTGATAAGGATGAGGTCTCGAAAACCGCCTGACATACACATACGGCTGAGCTGGGCAAGTCCACCTATCACAAGGCCTACGGCCAAAGAGGCAAGGAGCGGCGCGTGCATCGAGCCGGGGCCGGCCTCACTTAACTTAATGAACGCCGGTTTAATAAGCAGGAAGGCAAGGAGGGCGAGTGCAGCGGCGGGCATCAAAAGGCCAGAGGCAGCGCTTTGTTCGTAAGCGCGGCCAAGCGAAAAGCCTTTTTTCAGCATAAACGCTCCGAGCGCGATGCCGGAGACGAAGCCGGCAAGCCCGCCGAGCGCGTTAAGGTCGCCGCCCGCAAGACGCAGCACCATCCGCAGGGGGCAGCCGAGGAACACAAGTGCGCCTATCATCACAAAAAGCGAAATAAAAAAACGCACAAGCGGCGAGGAGCCTCCCTCCGGCTTCCATTCACGCCGTCCAAGGGAAAGTATGAACGCCCCCAGAATAAAACCGAGTATTTCTGGCCGTATATACTGCACTGGCGCCGCGCTATGCAGCCCCAACGCGCCGGCGGTATCCCGCAGGAAGCAGGCGACGCACACGCCCATATTCGCCGGATTCCCCAAAACCGTAAGAACTACGGCTAAAAACCCTACAACGCCGCCGGTAACAATGAGCAGCGCTATCCATTTTTTGTTCATCATGTTGATTCTCCTATAAAAATAAAAAAGTTTCGTTTCCTATGATTCCTGCGAAAGAAGCGCGGCTTTGCGTTTTTCCTTAATATCCGTTTCGAGCGTTTCGCCGCGCACCAGCTCCAGCGCTTCGGTGGGGCAGACCTTGACGCAGGACGGCGAATCGGCGAACCC
>JAITHM010000048.1 GCA_031279965.1 Spirochaetaceae bacterium | reverse complement strand
GACGCGCAAAACCCTGCGGCGAAAGAATCAACCGCACAGGCAAAACCAGTCTTGAAAAGCCCTCTGTTTCCCATATTGTTTCATCTTACCAACTCCCAATCTTTTTGTCAAGCGGGGGGAGACAGTGGGCAGTGGGCAGTGGGTAGTGGACAGTGGGCAGTGGGTAGTGGGTAGTGGGTAGTTTTTTTTGGCGGGATATGTTAGCTATCGGCGCGGGCTGCGGCAGGCAACATATACCGGTCAGCCGCTGCCCACTGTTCACTGCCCACTGCCCACTGAATGGGGTGCAAGCAATTCAGCGTTCCTGGATCGTGGAGAAAAATCCTTGCATAAACAGAAAAAGCATGATTTAATTAAGATAAAGTTTTGGAAGCGATGCAGACTAAATTAAGTATGAATAGTGAAGACAGCTACTTGTTGATACAATGCACTGACTGCCGTGCATATCCGTGTGTCATTTTTTGTGAGAAAAATGCGCTTGCGTTCTTTCATGGCAATCTGATGCTAGAAACGGCAACATGCGCTTCGTGCGCGTCGTTTGTGGAGGGTGGGCTGCCGCGCTGTATTGCGGAATGTACCGAAAGCGGTACAAAAACACAGATAAAAAATATCAGCTTAGAAGAAAAACGAAGGAACGCAGTATTAACGCTGTAAGTTCTCTGCTGGCGGATGTTATGTAAGGAGTTTGTATGAAAGATGAATTAGCACATTTTGTACTGGCCGATGCGGCAAAATGCAGCGGTTGCCGCGCCTGCGAGCTGGCCTGTTTCGCGGGACACCGTCCCGAAAAAACAAAAACGGTGGGGACGGTTAATACGCCGGTGACGCCTCGGCTCTACCTGGCGCGGGGCGCATCGTCGTGTATGCCCGTTCAATGCCACCACTGCGAAGACGCCCCCTGCATGAAGTCCTGCCTTACCGGTGCATTAATCCGCACGGAAGGCATCGTCGTGCTGGACAACCGCAGATGTATAGGCTGCCGTAACTGTGCGCTGGCCTGCCCTTTTGGCGCCATTGAAGTTTTTAGCTCCAGCGAACTGCCCGGTTTGGATCATAAACTGGTTTACAAATGCGATCTTTGCAAAGATGAGCGTGAAGCAGCCTGTGCCGCCGCCTGCCCCAATCAGGCATTACGGCTTGTTGATGCTGAGACGGAAATCACCGAAAAACGGATCTCTGCAATAAATGCCCTTTCGGAAGGAGTTTAATATGACGGTAATTACTATTGATAAAGATATTTGCACCGGCTGTCAGGAATGTACCAAAGTTTGCCCTGCCTATGCCATTGAAGGAGAGCCGCATGAACCACAGCATATTGTTGAAGAACGCTGTGTAATGTGCGGTCAATGTGTGCAAAAATGCAAGTCGTACATTTCGCTTGTTGATCACGGCGCGGAAATGTATGCGAAAAAACGTGCCGCACGGGGCATACCAGACACTGTTGCCGAACCGCTTTTTGCCGCACACAACGTAAGTCATATTGGTGAAGTTATTGCAGCATTGGCCGATGCGTCAAAGTTTACGATGGTTCAGGCAGCGCCGGCCGTGCGTGTTGCCCTTGCCGAAGATTTTGGCCTTCCGCTCGGGACGCTTTCTCCTGGAAAAATGGCGGCGGCGTTTCGCAAAATTGGTTTTAATAAGGTGTATGATACGGATTTTAGCGCCGACCTGACCATTATGGAAGAAGCGGCTGAGCTTGTTCAGCGAGTGACAAAAGGCGGCGTACTCCCAATGTTCACATCGTGTTGTCCGGGCTGGGTGCGTTATCTGGAAAACACTCGTCCAGAATTAACAAAACATCTTTCAACCTGTAAAAGCCCTCAGCAAATGCTGGGTGCGATTTTTAAAAGTTACGGCGCGGCGCTTAATAATATTGATCCTGCACAGGTGTTTTCCGTTTCTGTCATGCCCTGTACAGCCAAAGAATTTGAATGTTCACGGACAGAAATGAAAAGCTCTGGCTTTAAGGATGTTGATGTGGTGCTTACTGCCCGCGAACTTGCATGGCTTATCAAGTACTATGGCATTGACTGGTCAAAACTGTCTGACGAAGAATTTGATATGCCGTTAGGTGATTATACTGGAGCAGGCATGATTTTCGGCATTACCGGCGGGGTAATGGAGGCAGCGATTCGAACTGGATATACTTTTATCACCGGAAAAGAACTTACCGATATTGATATTCTGCCGGTTCGGGGAACAGAGGGTTTCCGCCGTGCCGAGATCAAGGCCGGCGATCTTACGCTTAAAGTAGGCGTGGTAACAAATCTTAAAAATATTGAGCAGGTTCTTGAGCAGCTTGAAGCAGGTTCACTCGATTGTCATTTTATTGAAGTGATGACCTGCCCCGAGGGGTGCGTATCTGGCGGGGGGCAGCCCAAGCTGCTGCGTGATGCGGACACTGCCGAAGCGTATAAAAACCGGCGGCTGTCCACGCTTGATCATGATAAAAAACTGCCACTTCGCAAAAGCCATGAAAATCCCAACATAAAAACACTATATAAAGAATTTTTGAAGGAACCATGCGGTGAAAAATCTCATCAACTGCTTCATACGCATTACAAAGGCTCAGGCGGGCACCATTAATGGCAGAGTTGCGCGTTAGCCGGGATGATATCACGACGCTGAATGTCGATGCAATCGTAAATGCGGCGAATTCGACGCTGCTTGGCGGTGGTGGTGTTGACGGCGCTATTCATCGTGCCGCTGGCCGCGAGCTTTACGAAGAATGTTTGCGTATTCCAGAAGGCGCTTCCGGCCGCTGTGCCCCTGGTGCGGCGCGCATTACTGATGCATACAAGCTGCCCTGCAAAAAAATCATTCATACTGTTGGGCCTGTCTACAAAAATGGCACCAGCGGTGAAGGTGGAACACTGGCAGCCTGTTACGCAAACAGCCTGCGCCTTGCCGCACAGCACGGCCTTGAAACAATAGCGTTTCCCAATATCAGTACGGGCGTTTACGGCTATCCTAAAGATGAAGCAGCCTGTATCGCGCTTAAATCAGTACGCGAAACTTGCGCGGTTCTTAGTTCACTTCGAGTGGTTATCTTTATTTGTTTTGATAGTGAAAATTATGCGCTCTACACTAAGTTACTAGCGAACTAATATCCAGCGCTTGCGTAATAAAAAGCTGTTTTTCGGCAAGCAGATCGATAATTTCACCGCCGCTCACCCGCACAGCGCCGTTGTTGGCGATAACCTGCACAACAGGCCTAAGCGGTATATTGTGATGAACATCGACAACCCGCGCAATACGACCATCATTAAGGGCAACTCCCGAACCAATCGGGTACATTCCCATCACATTAATAAACGCTTTGAGCGTGTTCGGTGCAAAATGCACGGCATTTTCCGACACAAGCGACTTCATTGCAAGATACCCAATGATTGGATTCCGGTAAGGTTTTTCGCAAATCATCGCTTCAAATGCATCTGCTATGCAAACTATGCGCGCACCTGTGTCAATTGCGTTTCCGACAAGCCGGTACGGATAGCCTGTCCCGTCCCAGCGTTCATGGTGTTGAAGCGCGATTGCCGCCACGGCAGGCGAATAGGCAAGTTCACGGGTAAGGATGTTGTATGAATGTGTTGTGTGCGTTCTGATAATCGCCGTTTCTTCCTCGGAAAGTTTCCCCCGTTTTTCAACAATACCCTGCGGCAGTCTGAGCATGCCTATATCATGAAGTAATGCACCAACGGCAATTTCCGGTATTTTTTCATCCGGCATTTTTAATTCCTGGGCGATTAGAATAGAAAGTATTGTGGCAACAACTGAGCTTTTGGCAAGCTGATAATTTTTTTGGGGCGTACCCAGAATGAATCCCAAACAGACAGAACGTTCATCATCAACAATTTTAAGCATATTGGTGGTAAGCGCCCAGAGATGCCGCACGGAAATGTTTGTCTTCGCCCTATCCTGAGGAACTGCTATTTCACGGAAAATGCCGTCAAGCTGCCGTATGATTAAGGCAAGTCTTTTATGAACAGGATTTTCCTGCTTGTTAGATTCTGCATTAGCCAGGTCAATGATTGACGGTGAGTTGGCCGTAAACTCAGGCAACTCCTTTGCAGCAGGCGTTGTTTCTGAGCTTGAAGCAGGAACTGTCGTTTTGGCAGTACCGATTGATTGTGTTTGCGATGCTGATTCTTCCGGATTAAAAACAAAGGCCTCTGATTGAGATGCCGTACCGATAAGTAAAAAACCCTCTGTATAAACCTCGGTAATGCCAAGCATGGCAACCAAGTCCAGATCTTTCTTTTTAAGGGGAACCTTTGCGGGAAGAAAGAGATGGTCTCCCTCCATATAAACCGGTTCTGAATAGCTCTGGCCCTCTTCCAAAAGAGAGATCGCAAGCGTGTTCACAGGTTATGAAACATTTTCAGCGGCTTGTTCAGCTTCTGGTTTGGCCGCCGCAACAATAACCGCTTGTGCGCGTGCCGCCTTGGGGCCAAGAAGTTCTTTAATTTTTGCCGCTTTGCCAATTTTCGTACGAATATAATAGAGTTTCGCCCGCCGTATTTTGCCGGCGCGTGTTACTTCAATTCTGGCGATACGGGGTGAATGAACAGGAAATACCCGTTCAACACCAACCCCATACGAATTTTTGCGTACGGTAAACGTTTTTCCCGCGCGTGCGTTCTTTATTACGATAACAAGTCCTTCGTAAACTTGAATACGCTCTGTTTTGCCTTCGATAATCCTAAAATGCACTCGGACAGTATCGCCAATCTTGAATTCATCAAGGCTCGGTTTCATCTGAGCCGCCTCAATCATTCGTATTTCGTTCATATTTTTGCTCCTTCACTGCGTTTTTTCGCAATTTCTTCTATAAGACGGACTGTTTCATCATCAAAAAGGCCCGTTTCCATGCCCTTTTCGAGCAAGTCCGGACGGTTTTTCAAAGTCATCTCGATACGGCGCTCAAGCCTCCAGCGGCGGATACGCTCGTGATGTCCTGACAACAACACCTCCGGCACTTTAAGACTAGCAAATTCTTCCGGCCTTGTCCACTGGGGGTATTCAAGCAGTCCGTTGGAAAAACTTTCCTCATCAAGCGACGTGCTTGTTATCACTGTATCGAGCAACCGGTACACTGCATCAATTATAATAAGCGCCGCCACTTCTCCTGATGATAATACATAATCTCCAACAGAAATTTCTTCATCTACATATAAATCAATAATCCGCTGATCTATCCCTTCGTACCGCCCACAAATCAATACAATATCTTCTATTTGTGCTATTTCTGCTGCTTTTTTCTGCGTAAATGGCGTTCCCGATGGAGTAAGATAGATCGTCTTGCGGCATCCCGGACTTGCTGCGGAATGAGCGGAATGAATCGCCGGTTCGCCCTTACACTGATCTTTTTGCCTAACCCCGGCCGCATCCAATGCACGAGCAAGCGGTTCTGCCAGTAATAACATGCCCGCGCCGCCGCCATAGGGCGCATCATCGCAGGTTTTGTGTTTATCAACAGCAAAATCACGAATATTGATTGTGCGATAGGAGGTGAGTCCTCGATCCAACGCCTTTGACATAATCGATGCTGAAAAATAGGCATCAATAATTTCAGGAAACAGCGTTAAAACAGTAAAATTCATGTTAAAATCCAGCTTTTGCGCAGTTCAACAGCGCGATTTTCCAGCGAAATTTCGCCAATAAATTCATTCCGAAACGGTATAAGCCGCATCTCTCCATCAAGCAGGCGCGCTTCAAGTAAAAAACCGCCGCCCCCTTCGATAACATCCGCTATAACGGCAAGAATCTCTCCTGCACAATCTGTCAGCATAAGCCCTTTTAAATCTTCGATATAATATTCACCTTTGGCAAGCGGCGCAGCGGCCTCCCTCTCTACACAAAGCTCTGCACCTCGTACCGTTCGTGCGGCCTCAGGCGAGTTAATGCCCTTGAATTTAAGGAAAAAACCTGCGCCGTTTTCAAGATAATCTTCAATCTCCAGCGAGTGTTCATCAAATTTTGTACCGGAAGCACACCGCACAGTAACACGAACAAGCTTTTTAAGATGTGCTGTTTCACCAGAAAGGCTTTTTATACGGACAAAACCTGCAATACCATAAGGCTGGCCAATAATCGCTGTAACAAAGGTTTTCAGCCTACGATTTCCAACATGCACCGCTTGCCGGATCTTGCCGCCGCCGCCTGAAGAATCGTACGCATTGCTTTGGCGATATTTCCGCGCTTACCGATGATTCTTCCCTCGTCGCCTACGCCAACATGCAATTCTATAATACTCGCTTTTTCGCCATCAATAAGGTTTGTCGAAACCGCTTCAGGGTCGTGTACCAACGCTCTAACAATGTGCTCAATAAGTTCCTGTTCCAAAATTATTCAACTTCCTCTTCCTTAACACGGAGTCCGTTTTTATTGAAAAGTCTACGAACTGTATCTGATATGGTTGCCCCACAATCAATCCATTTATGTACTTTGTCCGCATCAAACGAAACCTGCTTTCCCGCAACTTCGATAGGATGATAAAATCCAAGTTCATCAATCGTCCGGCCATCTCGTGGCTCTCGTTTGTCCATAACAACAATCCGGTAATATGGCCGTTTTTTCGACCCAAGCTTTTTAAGCCTTATTCTGGCGCTCATGCGTCCTCCTCGTCCATGTCTTATCCTATCAAAGCTTTTGTGTCTTCGTCAAGCAGGCAGCGTCTCTGGTATCAGCGCTGTTAAAAATATTTAACAACTCTAAGCCCAAAGGCAAAACGCCAATTCATAAGCGAGGGATCGTCATCCTGTCCCGGCACTGTTCCCACGGGAAGGAACATACGTGTGTTAATATCCAGCGAAAAGTCTTCCACCAACTGTATGACAAACCCGCCTGAAAACTCAAAAAACAACCATCGTAAATCATTCCAGAAATAATCGCTTATCTTTTCTTTGTTTGCTTTGATTTCATCAATTGGTTCAATTGCCGGGTTAAGGTCTTCAGCAAGCATAACACCCCGCAAATCCATTGATAAGCCGGTGTTAAAATGAATGCTGAATCTCTTATTCAGATTAGATCGCACTTCAAAGGTCAAGCTAAACGGGAACCCGAAAATACGGGCATCGCGGTTATCGACGGAAGCGGGAAGCGGGCGTGCACGATCTTCACTCCAGAGATAATGTGCCAAATACATATCCAGCGAAATATTTGCATAAAAGGCTATCCGGTTAAGCCTGTAGAAAGGAAAGGCAACGGTAAAATAAAAGGCAGAAAAAAGCGGCGTTGGTTCAGAATGAATGCTCTGATCATCAATAAACAGAAAAATTGATCCGCCCGCGGCAAAGTATCGAGTCAATGCCTGCGGCGGCGGCGGCACAGCAGCGGTTTCATCTGAAGGTGTTTCTGCGGGCATGCTTCCAGGCAGCGGGTCTTCAGTCTGTGCCGGCAGTACCGCCAAACACACGATAAAAATTAATCCGCACCATATCGATCGCATATCAATACACCAAAAAAACCAGGCCTGCTGAGCCGATATGCCAGGTTTCGCGTTCTTCCCACGCGGCAACTACCACAGGTCCCAAAAAACCAGCCGCCGTCCAGACAAACCCTTCCGGCAGCGCAGGAAGGCGACGCAACGCTGTTTTTTGAGCCGTTTCATACAGCAGGCCGGTACTCGATACGATAAGCGCCCGCGGCGTTTCACCTTCGGCATAGCAGCCAAAATACTCGATGGCATTTTCCGGATTGCCTATGCTGAATAATGCCATTCCGCCGAATTCCGGCGAAAATATCTTAAAAACCGCCGATTTTTGCTCTGCCTGTTCGCCTATTTCACCAAAGATTGACCGTAAAACAGGCGGTGCATTCCGGTAATCGGCGGCTTCATGTGCGACAGAAAATGCTGTTGGCGGGATCTCTTCTGTTTTGTCAGGGTCTTCCAGCGTTGGAGTGCGAAAAAAACGCAGCGCCGGCTCGGCTTCTGTGTGCCGCGCTGCAGAAAAATACCACATTCGCTGAGTCGTCACAAAAAAATTCCTGATTTCCCATCCATCTTCAGAAGGCACTGACGAAAATGCAGGAATGGCAACGTTCAGCGCGTTTTCATGTGCGGTGCTATACGACCATGCCCGTTTTTTGGGGGCATTTGCCGGAGTTGAACTCCAAATGTCGCGGTTTGTTAGTAAAACTGTAGGAAGGCTGTTCAGAATGAATGGTTCGGATACGGTGTAGAGCGCAAAATCCGCCATGTTTACCGTTTTTTTTACCGCAACAAGCAGGCCGTCAGTCCCCCGGTCTTCAAGGGTAAGCGCATAAAAGCCAATCCGATTCACCGGAATGTTCAGCGAATTCCCTACAGGAAGCATGCCGGTTGCATGCGGCATGAATGACCACGGTTCAAAGCTGTTCAGCGATGCTTCAGCAGGGGCACGGATTTGCCGGACGGAATCCTTTTGGAACTCGAACCACAATGGCTGCTGCGAGGGCTGAACAAAAAAAGCACCGGAAAGTGTTCTGGAAGTTTCCTCTGCCGGCTGTTTTGCGCAGCCAGAAAAAATGGAACAAAGGCATATAGCAGTAAGAGAAACGTGAAGACGATTCATGTTATTTGTCACGGGCGGCCAGTTTAGAACGGGCTGTGTTCACAATGCGGACAAAATTATTAATATCCTTAACAACAATCAAGTTGGAATAGAGTTCAAGATACCCAAGTTTTTCGTAATAACTGATTGATTCTTTTGCTTGAGTGATGGTTAATCCTGCCCAGCGAGCAAGATTTTCTACAGCAACATGGAATTCCCGGCGATTTGTTAGAGTTTTATCAATGGGGATTTCCTGTTCGTCAAGCATCAGGAAGACATCGGCAATGCGGCTGTTAGGCTCGTTCAGAATAAGAATCATAAACCGGCGTTTTGCGTCGTAAATACGCCGTATAAACATTTTAAGAAGCTTAAAAGCAATTTGCGGGTTCGCCAGCACAAGATTCTGAAAGTTATTCCGGTTAAATTCCATTAATTTGGTAGTGCCGCGGGCAATTGCTGTTGCCGAACGCGGCGAATCTTCCAGCAGGGCCATTTCGCCAAACATATCTGATGCTTTAATAATATCTAGTGTTTTGGCAACATCTCCAAACGTTTTAAGAAGCTCGACACCGCCGGCTTGGATTAAATAAAATTTATCACCGCGTTCATATTCCGCAAAAATAATCTGCCCGTCATTATACGTTACTACCTGCGCTTCAAGACCGTTTGCCATTGCTTTATCCTTTATTGCTTTTATCTTAGCCCTTAATCCCCATTTTTTCTAGTATTGCCAAATTCTTCTTTGCGTTCACAATGTTTTTACCATCTGGATATTCAGAGATATACTGTTTGAGTACATAATAAGCGCGGTCATACCGGTTTTGTTTTAAAAACACTTCTCCAACATTATACAAGCCATCGTCAGTATCAACTTCTTTTTTGTGAAGCATAGTGGCAAGATGCTTGTTTACCTGGCGAAGCTGATTTGAAAACACTTTGAGCATTTTCATAACAATACGAGTATTTCCCATACAGAACGTCTCGAATTCAGGTACCGTAAACACCATTACTTTTGAATCAGCAATAACATTTGCCGCATCTTCGCGCGGGAAATTTCCCATCGCCGATTTAACGCCAAAAAACTCTCCTGGCCCGATGAGGTCACGAATTTCTTCATTAGTCCATATTTCATGCGAAACAAGCTCAATCCTGCCGTTTTGCAGTACATAGATCTTGTCCGCCCGGTCACCTTCAAAGTAGATAATAGAACCTTTTTTGTAATCAACTGACCTTGGCATAGCAATCCTTTTTAACAATCCTGATCATCAGGCTCAAATGGCAAAAAATCAAGCACTTTTTTGAAGTTGGTTGCCCTGCGTATATGCTGGTAAAGCGCAAGCGGATCACCAATTACAAACATCTTACGGCCGCCTACTGTCAACCTGGTAAAATTATCGGGGAGTTTACCATCTAAAAGTGACAAAAACCGCTCCTCTCCCCATAAAGGCCGCCCTTCAATTGATAAAAACTCAATATCTGTTGAGCTTGCCGTGACAAGATTTTCATAAGCATTTTCATGTTTTGCCCGCAGTATAAGAATATCAGCGTTTTTTCCTGCGTCAAGCCTGCCGGTCTGAGTCTCCATCCACAACGCTTTTGCAGCATTTGCCGTGACCATCCTAAAAATCATTGAAGGGTTTAAATCCTCGCCGTACATCGCGCGGTAAAGTTCGCGGTCGTATTTTATTTCTTCCAGCAGGTTTATTGCGCCGGTATGGGACGAGTCGGTGCCTATCGTTACGTTCAAGCCGGCATCAATAAATTTTTTTATCTTGCAGGTTGTATTGAACATAAACATATTTGATGCACCACACCACGAAAGCGACACCCCTGCGGCAGCGCATTTTTGAATATCCTCATCACTTAATCCGATACAATGCACAAAAAGACAATGATTATCAAGCACACCGCGTTCTTCCAGCATTGGAATGGCATTCATTGATTCATCATCAAAGCCTTCGGCAAGATGTGTAATAAACGGCCAATTATTGGTACAGGCAATAGTATGTTCTTCGTTAATGTCTCCGCCCCATTTAAGATCATAAGATGAACATTCATGGGCTATCGCATAATTTTGAATAGCTCTGATGGGAAGGGTGGGGAGTATGTCTCCATTCAGTTTGTGCGGGAAATGGTCGTTTACTGTTACAACGCCGGAAAACAGCGTCTTGTAAGCACTTAGCAGATAGCCTTTGTCAATATCAAGCGCTTTGGTTCGTTCAGCATAACAGCGCGATGCTTTAAGGTCATTATCCCAGGGCAGCCAATTAAGATAATACTTACTATAATTCGGCCCAACACGGGGCAGGTAATTTCCGCGTAGATGGTCATGCGTGTTTATAAGCGCAGGGTACACATACGACACGCCCTGTAAATTAATCGAAGGTGCGGCAGGAAGTGTGTCGGCATTGATAAGTTTCCCGTCTTTTACGCCAAAACTGCCGCGGCGTGTTGAATTAAGGCCAACCATTATGCCATTACGCACCGTATATTCCGCCAAAAAAAGACTCCTTACTCGTTTATCGGCATATCAATATCCTTAATTAAAAAAATGCACCGGGCGAGAGTCCTCTATAACTGGGTGCTGCATAGGCTGCTGCTTGAGTAAACTGCTGTTCTCTGATGATGTGTGGGAAGATTATCTGTAAAAAGGGGGCAGTTCCTGTTGAACCGCGCCCCGTGCCGGCTTTCTCGCCGGCTTACTCAGTAGTTACCGTTATGTCTGCGCGGCCAACGGGAATAAGGCAGCGCCGCAATTCCGGCTGGATGTCGTGTATCGAGGCTATGGCAATGTCTATGCCCGGGTGATACGCGATTTCCTCGAGCGTTGCCACATCGGGGAGTTTGAACAGCGCGCCGGTAAACGGGTCTAAAAAAAGCCCAAATGCCGAAAACACGCCGCGCAGAGTCGCAAACAGCACACTTGAATCAAGCGTGCATTTTACGAGTTTTTCAGCATCCTGTCCGCTTTTATTCTTATACCGGATGGTGTATTTGTTTGCGCCGAAAGCCCCGTTGGGAAGCGTTATCACCGCAGGCGTAACACCACGGGCAACAACCGCGTCTTGGGGCTGACCACCAGCCATCTTTTTGCAGTATACTTTGATAGTTATGAAGGATTTTCACCGCAGCACCTGGTGCAGGCCGGGGAGCTGTCTTATGGGGGCGGCGTTTGTCATTACCTGCGCAAGCGCATATATTTTTTTATTTCCGCACAATAGATCTGTTTGGTATACTCTTGTAATTGTTACCGTGGTATGCGCGTTTATTGACATGATTTTGCTTCGGATAACTCAAATCATGCTGAATATTACGCGAAACATGCCGGTAACACAGGTGCTGGGAGTTCCTTCTAAAGTTGAATTGATTGTTTCACGCAATAACACACGATTCTATCAGGGGAAAATACAAATTTTTGATCTTTACGATCCTTTTTTTACCTGCAATGCGTTTCCCATCAGAATTAAAGCGCCAAAATACGGCGAAATAATTCGTGTTTGTTACGAGGTAACTCCGGTTGAACGGGGAAGCTGGGAATTCCCCGCTTGTGAGGTGCTTATTTCGTCTCCGTTGAGGTTTTGGCAGCTTAAAGTCCGGTATGAAATTGTATCACAGGGGCGGATTTACAGTAATTTTAATATGCTTTCCGCGCCAGGTGCCCTCAAGGCTCTGCTTAAACAGGCTGGGCAGAGGACTGTTCGCAAGCGGGGGACGGGGCTTGAGTTTGATAGTCTGCGCGAAGGGCAGCCCTCCGATTCCTTGCGCACCGTTGATTGGCGAGCGACGGCCCGGCGCGGGAAAGTGATTGTCCGGCAATATATTGAAGAGCAGGATCAACAGGTACTGTTTATTCTTGATTCTGGCTACCGGCTTCACCGGCGGGAAGGAGAAGACCGTGTTCAGTTTGATTCAGCTCTCAATGCGGCACTTTTTTTATCGTGGGCTGCCCTGAAACATGGTGATGCTGCTGGCGGAGCCGTTTTTGGCAGTGAAGACCGTTGGGTTTCACCGCGGCGAGGCCGTCATGCCATTACAGGTTTAATGAACGCTTTTTACGATGTAAAAAGCACTTCAGCACCATCATCAGTTTCCGCACCGCTGGAAAATGCCCTAAGCTGTCTAAAGCGCCGGACGTTCATCGTGCTCATCAGCAATTTTCGTGAAGAAGATGAAGAGCCGCTTTCGTGGATATTGCCCCAGGCAAGCAAGCGCCATCTTGTTTTGCTCGTTAATATGCGGGAACCTGAGGCCGAAGCGCTTGCCTTCGGAGCCGGGCGGCAGCCTTTGTCTGAAGATGAACTGCTCATGCAGGCATCTGCGTATGCCTATCTTGCAGCCCGCCGCAAACTGATAAAGCGCTGGGAAGCGCTGGGGATTTTGACTCTGGAATCGACCGCTGCTTCACTTACACCGCTTCTTATAACAAGCTATCTGAATGTAAAACGTTCTGGCCTTCTTTAAACAACGCTGATTTTGCAGAACACATAGCATTAATTTTGATAAGGTGATATAAAAACAGGTGTGCAGTCAGGAATCTGAAAATCTTATACCCGGCATAAATTATAATGAAGCGCTTGCCCGTTTTGGAAGCGAAGCCATGTATCTTAATATAGTCCGTTCGTTTGTAAAAAATACGCCGCATTTGCTGGAAAAAAGCCGGAAAATAACCGGTGAGACGCTTGCTGATTATGCAATTATTGTTCATGGCATTAAAGGGACAAGCCGTGCGATTGGCGCGCATGAATTGGGCAGCATGGCGGAAGAATTAGAATATGCGGCAAAACAGGGAAGGCTTGATTTTTGTCTGACCGGCAATAGAGCTTTCCGTAAGAAGGCAGAAATGCTCATCGCCGCACTTGGTGCTTTTGTTAAAGAACATGCGCCCGCGTTTGCCAAACCGGAAAAAGACGCACCCGATGATGCGCTGCTGCTAAAACTTAAAAATGCGGCAGCATGTTATGATATAATAGAAATTGATAATCTGATAGCAGAACTTGAAGCCTACAATTACCGGAACAATAATGAGCTTGTCGAAAAGCTCCGCGCTTACATCGACAATTCAGATTTTAAGGCCTTGACACGCTGCTGATAACATGCGATTCTCATACCGGGGTATAAAATGAACAACGTATTTTTGGCTTTCTTCTTGACATTGATTGCCGGTTTATCAACGGGTATAGGAAGCGTCATCGCGCTTGTGGCAAAAACGACAAACACAAAATTCCTGTCGGCCAGTCTTGGATTTTCCGCCGGCGTTATGATTTATGTTTCAATGGTAGAAATTTTTTCAGAGGCAAACGCGTCTCTTTCAGCCTTTCTGGGCGAAAATACAGGAACGCTCATAACATTTATCGCGTTTATTGGCGGAATGTTATTGATTGGTTTAATCGACACATTAGTGCCGGAAGACAGAAATCCGCATGAAGTACACGGCTTGGCGGCAGAAAAAACAACTGCCGCGAAAAAAGACGGAAAAACAAAACTAATGCGAACCGGGCTTTTTACGGCCCTTGCGGTGGGCATACA
This sequence comes from Spirochaetaceae bacterium, assembly GCA_031279965.1. Lineage (GTDB taxonomy): Bacteria > Spirochaetota > Spirochaetia > Treponematales > Breznakiellaceae > JAIRPU01. Next base: position 1,472 of record JAITHM010000048.1, on the reverse strand, counting down.
CAATTTCCCGGAAGGGCTTGCAACCTTTGTGTCGGCGCTGCATCAACCATCAGTGGCGATTCCCATTGTTGTCGCCATAGCAATACACAATATCCCTGAAGGAATCGCCGTGTCCGTTCCCATTTATTACGCGACCGGAAGCAAGAAAAAAGCGTTTTGGCTTTCTTTTGCGTCAGGACTGTCAGAGCCTATAGGGGCTGTGATTGGCTATTTAATATTACTGCCGTTTATGAACGAAATGGTGTATGGAATTTTATTCGCGGCGGTAGCTGGAATAATGGTGTTTATTTCCCTTGACGAATTACTTCCGTCCGCGCGGGCGTACGGCCATCATCATTTATCGATATACGGCATGGTTGCCGGAATGGCGGTAATGGCGGTCAGTCTGTGGCTCTTTATATAGAATGTATGCTGCGTCCGTGGTAACAAATTTTATGCCCCCCCCCCCCCAAAAAAAAAACAGCCCTTTTATGTGCCTTGTAGATAGACAGGGTAAGCTTGCCCTGCGAAAAATTTTAAACATGGCCGCGCCGTCGTACTAAAAGATACGCCGCGTGCCCTTTCCCGTCATGCTTTTGCAGCCAGGGCATCCGCAGGTCCGATAAATAAGGCACGATCAATGCCCGCTGTTTTCGCACTCACCGCAAACTTGCCTTGTGTTCTCCGGTGACCGTTCCGAACAACGCCGCGCCACTCTTTATGCTTGCAAAATGGAAACGAAATCTACTCTGTAAATTCGTTGTAAATTCAGTTGACCAGGAGCTTCTTTTTTTTTCAAAGTTTTATTAATTTCAAATTCAGCTCGTTGCAGGAGAGAGTAATCTTTCCGGGTGACGATTGACTTATAGAGACTAAAACCTTATAGGTAAAGATAAGTTCTGACCGGGCAGGTGGAAAATCATAATCCAGTATTTACAAGGATTAGCTCGCCCTCAGGAACCACACTTGAGGGCTTTTTTTGGAGGTATTATTATGAAGCGAATTGCTGTTATTGGTGCAGTATTGGAAAAGCCGCACCTCTGTCAAAAGCTCTTCAACGAGACAATCGCAAATTTCCGGGGCATCATTCGGGGACGAATGGGGACTCCATTTGACGATGAAGACATGACAGTTATTGCCATCACGGTGATAGGTGAATTGAATGATATAAACGCCCTTACCGGCAAACTGGGCAGTTTGCCCAACGTAACTGTGAAGACAGCCGTATCAAACACCTTGCCGGATCACGCTGGCAGCTGATGAATTGAGATGAATTGAAAGGAGAAACTATGAACGAAAACTTTATTGACGGCGCGTATATTAGGCGGGTGCTTGACGAAGCGCGGCGGGCGGACGGCGCGGCGCTTCAGGCGGCGCTTGACAAGGCCGAGCGTTTTGAAGGGTTAAGCCACCACGAGGTCGCCGCGCTCTTGGTCAACGACGAGCCGGCGGTGCGCGCGCGGATCTTCGAGATCGCCGGAAAAATCAAGCGG